>JACPFH010000199.1 GCA_016183075.1 Deltaproteobacteria bacterium
GAGGGGAGCCCGGAGAGAGACCGGGTCACCCGCCTCTGGGGATACGAGGCCAAACAGGCGGGGCGCTATGCCCCTCGAAGCGATGTCTTTACCTGGAAGGGAGAGCCGATCCGAGTCGGATCGCCGAGGCACCATGAGCTTATGAGGGTCGCCGTCCGGGCGAAGCTGGAGCAGAACCCTCGCGTCCTCAGGCTTCTGCTTGAAACGGGGCAAAGCATGATCACCCACGTTCTCAGGGCAAAGGATGGAAGGCGGCTTCCCGACAGCAAGACGATCCCCGGAGAGGTCCTTTCCCGGATCATCATCAGCCTCCGGGAAGAGTTCCTCCGCCGTTCGGGGGTGCCGTCCTTTTAAGGAACACAAAGCGAGATGGATTAGGAGAAGCATGAAAGTATTAGTTTGCGGCTCACGCGACTGGACCGACTGGAAAGCAATCGAAAATCGCCTGCAGACACTTCCACCGAGAACAACGATCATCGCCGGAGCAGCCAGAGGGGTCGACAGTATCGCCGCCTCAATTGGCAGGAAGCTTGGACTGGAAGTGAGAGAGTTCCCTGCCGACTGGGACAAATTCGGGCGATCGGCGGGATACAGGCGGAATCTGGTTATGCTGGAACAGGACCCAGATCTTGTCATCGCTTTCCATGTGGGCAACAGCCCCGGGACGGCCCATGCAATCGAAAACGCAAGAAAACGGGAAATTCCTGTTGAGGTGATACGGAGATAAATAAGTTCCATGCCGCCTGTTCTCCTTCGGGGTCAATTGCCGTACTTCTGGGATGGATCACCCCTGGTACCAGAGGAACGATTGGAAGGAGACGGGCGGGATGGAACATCCGTCAAAACAACCCACAAGGGACACCCGGGAGCGTCGGTCACTCCGCCGGGTGGTATCGGAGGAGGAGCCCGAAGAGATGATGGGGGCGCTATCACTCCCTGGTATTAAAGTGGCCGCACCGAAAGGGAGGAAAGAGGGGATACCGAGTAGGTGAAGGGTGTCCCTCCTGGTGAATATCGGGAGGTCCCCTCATTTTTTAGAAGGAAAGACAATGCCCGTTTTCATATGCGAGACCTGTGGCTGTGTCGAGAACACCGCCGTCTCCAACTATTGGAGCCGCGGGAATGGTCCGGCACTCTGTTCCGAATGCGATCCCGAAATTGGAAAATGGCACGGGCGTTTCCCCAAGATACCCTATTCCGACGACATGATGACGGACGTGCTTAATCCACCGGCAAAGAAAGAAAATGGATAAAGCCCTTCTTTTTTCGAAGGAGGAATAGAATGGCCACTTTCATGTTAATCAGCGAGAACTTCCGTAACAGACTCTGCCGCGTCTTACGCAAATACGAAGAAGACGAGTACGGGAAGGGAGGTACATGCCCCCTGTCAGCAGTGATAGAGAAGGCTCCAACGATAAACCTTCCAGAGCTGCACACCTTCCAAGAGAGCGACGGGAGCTTATTCCAGATATGCGGCTTCAGCCGGGAAGACGCAGAAAGCCGCGCCAATAATGAACCCTGGCGGAAGAAACCCTTCACATGGCAGGGTTCGGCGGTGCCATGGCCCGGGATGTACAGTGTCAACCTCGCCCCGTGGGCAGGAGAGGAGGACCCACAAGCATGAAGGAGGTCTTCGGAGACCTGTGGGATTTTGACGGCATCATCGGCATCACGACAAACGGCTTCGTCAAAAGAGACCGAACCTGCGTGATGGGCAGGGGGTGTGCAAAGCAGGCAGCCGCAAGAATCCCGGAACTGCCCTGCAAGTTAGGGTCAAGGATTTCCGCCGAGGGAAACCACGTGTTCTACTTTCCTGAGTATAGGTTGATCACCTTCCCGGTGAAGCACGTCTGGTGGGAGCCAGCAGACCTAAATCTCATCCAACAATCAGCGAGAGAATTGCTGGAGACCATCGAGAAATTCAAGATCAGGGAAGCCATCTACCTACCCAGGCCCGGATGCGGCAACGGCAGACTCAAATGGGAGGATGTAAAGAAAATCCTCTCGCCGATTCTCAAATCCGATCAATTCCATATCGTGACCTACCTGCCTGCCGGGGTGCAGGCAAGCAGCAGAATCAATCCATAAAACGGCCATCCAGGCTTCGTTCCCCAGGTCCCACCCAGGAGGCCGCGTGCGGCGTCAAAGTGGGGACCTTCACCCACAGCGAGGGGTAGGGGTTTCATCCTCCTTTCCCCTAACCCCTGCTGCC
>JACPFH010000200.1 GCA_016183075.1 Deltaproteobacteria bacterium
CAACGCTGAAGACTTGGAAGCGATGGCTCGGGTACGGGCCGCCTTCGATCCCGACCATCGGTTCAACCCGGCAAAGGTCTTTCCATCCCCGATCGGGTGTGGGGAGGTCCGCCGCGATCAAGCGGCGCTGCCGGCCGGGCTCTGGCTATAACCAGCGGCGCGCGCCGGAGATCAGACATTGGCAGCGAAGCTCGACATACCTGAGCTTGACCAGTGCGTTCATTGCGGACTCTGCCTGAACCAGTGTCCGACGTATCGAGTGCTGCGCCTCGAGCCGGAATCGCCTCGCGGGCGTATCCATTTAGTCCGCGCAGTTTCCGAAGGCCGGATCGAACCCAACGAACGGTTCGGCGACCATCTCTACCTCTGCCTGATGTGCCGGGCCTGCGAGACAGCCTGTCCCTCCGGCGTCCAGTATGGTCGCATCGCCGAGGCCGCGCGGGAGATCCTCGGGCCACCGGGGTCCCCCTTGGCACGCGCCGTCGCTAAGTTTGCTTTCACGGCCCTCCTTCCGTCTCAGACGCGGCTGAGGACGGTCGCCAAGTTTTTGCGATTCTACCAGCGCAGCGGAGTCCAGAGCATGGTCCGCAGGCTCTTGCCGAAGCGGCTGCGGGAGATGGAAGCAATGCTGCCACCGGTGCCTGATCGCTTCTTTATCCCAGGTGCAGATGCGCTGCCGGCAATCGGCGAGCGGCGAGCGCGGGTGGCCGTGCTCAGCGGCTGTGTGATGAGCGTTCTCTTCGGCGAGGTCAATGAGGCGACGGTGCGGGTGCTCAGGCGCAATGGCTGTGATGTCGTGATGCCCAAAGGGCAGGGATGCTGCGGCGCACTCAATATCCACAACGGCGAGACGGCGATGGCGAAGGTCATGGCCCGGAGGAACATCGATATCTTCCTCGGCTGCGGCGTGGATGCCGTGATCGTGAACGCCGCCGGCTGCGGCGCGGCGATGAAGGAGTATGGGCATCTGCTGCGCGACGACGCGACCTATGCCGAGAAGGCAGAGCGCTTCGGCCGGCTAGTGAAGGATTCCAGCGAGTTCGTCGCCGGACTCGGGCTGGTGGGTTCTCTGGGCCGGATCGAGATGGATGTGACCTACCAGGATCCCTGTCACCTCGCTCACGGCCAGCGGGTGCGGGCTCAACCCCGTGCGCTGTTGGCACGGATTCCCGGACTGCGCCTTATCGAGATGAACGGGTCGGACCGGTGCTGCGGCAGCGCCGGGATCTACAACCTGACCCATCCTGAGATGTCACAGGAGATCCTGAGGGAAAAGATGAAATCCATTGCTGAGACTGCTTCTGAGGCCGTCGTCGCGCCCAATCCGGGGTGCATGCTGCAGCTCGATTATGGGGCCCGCCGCTATGGTCCGAAGGTCAGAGTTCTACACCTGATGGATTTGCTCGATCAAGCGTACGGTGCCGGCGGCCCGGCCGAAGTCGATGAAAGGTTCGCTCGATAGCTTTGCTGCAAGGCTTGAGCGGGAGCTCGATGCGGGATCGGTTTCCGTCGAGCCCGCCACTCTCAAGCATTACGCCGTGGACGATAAGGCGCCGAGCCTTGTCTGCGTTCCGGGGGAAACCGCACAGCTCAGCGCCGCGCTGCGCATCGCAAGCGAAATGGAGGCCGCTGTGATTCCGTGGGGGGGAGGAACTAGCATGAAGCTCGGTAACCCCCCGCATCGCTTCGATGCCGCCCTCGCATTGAATCGCCTGAACGAATTGATAGAGCACGATGACGCCAATCTCACGGCCACGCTCCAGGCCGGCATGGAGCTTGCCACCGTACAGGAACGGCTTGGGCACAAGGGCCAATTTCTCGCGCTCGACCCGCCACAGCCCGCGCGCGCGACCGTCGGCGGGCTGGTTGCCGCCAACACCAACGGCCCACGGCGGATGATGTATGGCGCGGTGCGCGATCAGCTCATCGGAATAAAAATGGTTTTGGCGGACGGAACTTCAATCAAGGCCGGTGGCAAGGTCGTCAAGAACGTTGCCGGCTATGACCTGTGCAAGCTCTTTGTCGGCTCGCTCGGCACCCTCGGGATCATCACCGAGGCTACCTTCAAGATGGCACCGCTTCCCGAGCGCTCGGCAACGGTCCTGGCTCAAGGGCCGGTTGGGGAATGCCTTGAATTCGTAAGCCAACTTCTGCGCTCCACGCTGCTGCCGGCGGAAATCGCGATTTTGAACAGTGGCGCTCTTAAGGCCACCGCAACGATCACCGACGCAGCCGCCGTGGCGATTTGGACCGAGGGTTTTGCCGAAGGTGTCGAGCGCCATCTGCGCGATTTGAGGCGCATGGCCGAAGCGGCCCGGCTCGCCGCGGAGATTATTCGCGACCATTCGCATCGACTCCTGTGGGAAAAGATCCGTGATTTTGGGGCCGGGGAGGATCTCGTGGCGCACCGAATCACCGTCCCGCTTGCGGCTGTCGCTCAGGTCTTGACGATGACCGAGCGAAAGGATTTCCTTGCCGCCCCCCCCGCCGCGGTTGCCTTCCCTGGCACAGGGACCATCCGGCTATCGACGCCAGCGGATATGGCAACCCCCGCGGACTTTGGTCGGCTGATTTCCTTAACGAAGGAGCACGGCGGCCACGTGGTGATGGTGGCAGCGCCGCCCGAGATCAAGGGGGCTATCGACGTCTGGGGACCGCCCCCGCCCACCCTACCCTGGCGGCCTATGATCGGCGCGCTACCCGGCTGACATCGCCTGGTAGGAGAGATGAAAAGTCGGATTCGCCGGAATGTAAATGTCTTTGAGTTTCAGTTGTTCGCCGCACGGGCCGCTATGGTCATCGCCCGCTCAAGCTCCTTGTCGTGTTCTTCCCTCAGCTTGTGCCACTGCTGGTGCTCTTCCGGATCGGAGACCCAGGTTTGGATAAAGAGACATTGGTGGCACCGGTAAAGCGTGACCTCTTTGTTTCTTACGCGCATGCTTTTGATTTCCATGCGGCACCTCCAAATTGGGCGGATGTAACGAAGAGGCTCGCAGCAACTTCCATGCCAGTGCGCTATCTCCGTCGAATTACTCGCGTTGCAAAGGCGTAAAAATCAATCCAAGCACTTGATTTATTATGGTATTTTTATAACCCGAAGCCAACTCACTGCAGGTCCTAGGAGACGGTGTCAGAGAATGCGGCCTTGACGGGAATTGTCAATTTTCCTTGGCGGCTTTTCACATGGTCAATCTAGAGCCCGATCTTAGCAAGCAGTTGACCCTCGAGCCTGACGATGAAACTTGCTGCCGCCGGCGCACGAGGGAAATAGAAACCTAGGAGATAAAAACGCCCGTCTCGATCCACATTTTTATTCGAATGCAGGGAATGGCCATCCCAACGTCATTTTCAAATTGAACTAACGACTTCTCGTATTCGATTTCTTCGCGTGAGTGGTCATGGGTGGTGATTTGGTTTCCAGCTAATGTGAGCCTGTGCACCTCGCCGCTACACAA
>JACPFH010000201.1:0-2508 GCA_016183075.1 Deltaproteobacteria bacterium
CTGCTAGAAGTTGCCCCCGAGTTGACATAACGCTGCCCTGTCGGATACTCTCCGACCCGAAATGGCGATCCGGCGCCGGCCCATTCTCTCTGCTAGCTGTTTGAGGTTCTTGAAGGCGCGCTACCGCGCGATCGTGAGGGCAATTTCGGGGCTGTCGGTTGCGCTAGCTAAAAGGAATTTCTGTCATTTATCCTACAACCATTGCCTATCATTCACTCCCAAGCATCCTCATTCGGAATGGAATAAGGCGGCGGATGGCTTCGAAGTGAGCATCTGTGGTTACGAATAAGGCTCCCGTATGCCGCGACGTTAAGGCGAGAAGGAGATCGTTCTGCAAACGGGCAAGCCCGATTTCTTCGTGGCTGGGGAAGATCCGAGGAAGCAGCCTGCCGGTGTCGTACCAGCACTGACGCCATGATGACGGCTCGAGTGGAAGGAGCCGAGCGATCAATCTCTCGACGCTCCGGCCGGCTTGACCGGACACACCCCGCAGCAGCTCACTGGCAACGACGGGAGAAAGGCGAACGGGGAGATTGCCTATTTCTTGCAGGATGCTATCGAGGGCGAGCCTACCGAGAAGTAAATCGATGTGGACGTTGGAATCAAAGAAAGCGATCATGGATCTCAGACGCTCGAGCCGTACCTTCTGTTTCTCGAAGGGCTCGATGGGACTTGAGGCGCTCCTCTTCCTCCGCCAGCAGGCTGTTGATCAAATCAGATTGAGATTTCACCTTGCGTGCACGCATCAAACGCCGCAGGCGGGACTCTGGAATACGTACAGTCACTGCCTTGCGCCCTGCCATATATGCCTCCAAATGACAACTTCAATTATTTGTCATACATATCACGGCGTCCAGCTCCTTGCAACACAGACCTTAAGGTAGCCTTCACCGGGAATCCGTAACGAGTCTCAAAATCTATCACCTCAGGGAGCGGCCGACGTCGGGGCAAGTTAGGGTCCGTTGTTGGCTAAATTGATTTGAGAAAATAGGTCGGGAGTTTTTTCTTCAACAGGCTTTCCTTTCTAGGCAAACTTGGAAGAGCGAGGTCATTTTTGGCATTTCGCTGGAGGCCGGAGGTCATCGAGGCCGCCCCCGCTAGCATCGAACGACCTCAAAAAGCACTGGTCCTAGTTATCAGGAAAGTTTATGAAAAAGAGCCTTTAACCCGCCGAAAGTGCCAGGGGGTAATGCGGACCACCAACTTCATGGACCTGTCCGGCCTGCGACTAGTGGGGCGCCGGTGGTGGTCATCTTCGACGAAATATGGCAACGTAACGGTGATTTCAGCCTCAGGCGCTTAACCCCACGAGCCGATCGAGTTCTCCCTGCGCGTCAAGCTGCTTAAGCTCCTGGTAGCCCCCCACGGGCTCGCCGTCGATGAAGATCTGCGGGACAGTCGAGCGACCCGACATCTTTCGGCTTTCTTCCTGCAAAAGCTCGTCATCGATCACATCGATCTCTTCAAAATCGACGCCCTTGGCTCTAAGCAGAGCCTTGGCGGCGTCGCAATAGGAGCAATAATTCTTGGTATAAACAATCACTTTCGCCATAAGATTATCTCTTCGCCACGAGCTCCCGGAGATGGGCGCGAACCCGCTCGACGAGAGCCTGGTTTTCCTCACCGGAAAGATCAACGAATTTTTGGAAGTGAAAGCGCGCTCGTTCCGGCTCCCCGATCCCCTCCAGCACCAAAGCCAGATTATAGTGGGTCTGGGCGAAGGCCGGGTTGATAGCCAGGGCTTTTTCCAAAATCTCACGGGCCTCATGGGGCTGGTTCTGAGAACGGTAGACCAAACCCAAGTTGTTATACGAGCTCAAATAGTTGCGGTCGACGGCAAGCGCCCTCTCGTAGTTCTTGATTGCCTGTTTCCATTCTCCCTTGAGTTGATGGATGACTCCCAGATTGTGAAAAGCCATGGTGTAGCGCGGGCTCAGGGCCACGGCCTTTTTCAACTCCGCCATCGCCGCGTCGTGCATCCCAAGCTCTTTGTAAACGACCCCCAGATTGTTGTGTGCTTCCGCAAAGAGCGGCCACATCTGAACCACCTTTTCGTATGCCCGGCGCGCCTGCGGGAAATTTTTTTCTTCCTGATAGAAAAGCGCCAGGTTGAAATCACGGCGAACTTCCTCGGACAGTTCCGGCGTGGCCGCAACCTTGGGCGCTTCGGCCTTCTGTGCCGGCACTTTGGCTTTCCGCGCCGCGGCGGGCGCGGCCGACCCGGCAGCGGGTTTTGATCGCACGGCGGCTGGTTTTTTCGTCGCTTTTTCCGCCTGCGATTCCCGTTGAGCAGGGATCTTCGTCTCCACCGCACTCCCTACCGGCGCTTTATCTTCGAGAATGAGGGGCTCCACTGTGGGCAGCGCGGGCGGAGGAGTCAGGATAAGACCGGTCGGCCGGCTCGCGACCGCCACCGGAGAAGAAGTGCCGAACAGACGCGCCGTGAGAGTCCGGCCTGAAAGGAAAAAATAGCTAAACAGGACGACGAAAAGCAGAGCTCCGGAACCC
>JACPFH010000201.1:2574-5938 GCA_016183075.1 Deltaproteobacteria bacterium
CCGGCTTACTATTGAGCCGAATGGAGATTCCCTGCCGCTGCGACGGTTTTCCTTCGCTCGGGGCAAAACCCCCGGGCCAGGAGCGGCGTAGCGCCTTCCCAGCTTCGCCGATTGGGCTTTTTTCAGCGCGTCCGCGATCAGGCTCATGGCGCTTTTTCCCGAGCGGTGTCGAACGAGGTCAAAACCACCTCGACGCCCGAAAAGCCTTCGACTTTCTGAAACGTCTTGCCCAGCTCTTCCGCCTCGCTCTTGTCGGAGAATTTCCCCAAGTACAAACGATGGCGGCCCTCCCGTTCCGCAGCCTTGGGTTTAGCCAAAAAAAGCGGATATCCGGCAGTTTTGAACCGCGAGGCGACCTCCACAGCCTCCGCCTCGGTTCGATAAGCTCCGAGCTGAACGGTATAGAAAGAACCCGGCTGCGCCTGCCCAGCCAGCGGCGCGGCCGCGGCTGGAGATGAGCCGGGCCCGCCGGCCGGCGCGATCTGCTTGAGCACTTGCCGGTCCGAGCGGAGAAACAGGATCGCTGTTAAAGCGCCGAGGAAAAAAATGACCACGCCTGCGAGCCCTAAGGCCAATCGCTGCGTAACCCGGCTCTGCTTCCTCGCCGTCTCCTCCCCTTCGAGGCTCTTCAGCCCTCGGGAAACCACCTGGCGCTGAATCTCCCGGGTCTGCTCCGCATACCCCGCCAGCAGGGCGCGGTCACAGGCCAGGTTGATGAGGCGCGGGATGCCCTGCGAGTAACGGTAGATCTCGCGCAACGCGCCCGGAGTAAAACGCAGGTCCCCCGTGGATCCCGCCACCGTGAGACGGTGATGAACGTAGCGCGGCACCTCCTCTTGCGCCAGCGGCTGCAAGTGATAGCGGATGGAGATTCGCTGGTTAAGCTGGCGCAGCCTGGGCAGGGAGAGCTTTTCTTTCAGCTCGATTTGACCCATCAAGATGATCTGGAGAAGCTTCTCTTTTTCCGTCTCCAGGTTGGAAACGATCCGCAGCTCCTCCAGGACCGGAAGCGGAAGGTTTTGGGCTTCATCGATGATCAGGACCGAGCTGCGGCCGGCGGCTTGTTGGTTCAGCAGAAACCGGTTCAGCCCATCGAGGAGATCTTTTTTCGCGGTCCCGGAGCTGGGTATGCCGAAGTCGCCGAGAACGCACTGCAGGAGCTCAAGCCCGGAGAACATGGGGTTCAGAATCAGAGCGGTATCGGTCCCTTGCGATTCAAGCTTGTCCAGAAGCGCACGGCACAGTGTCGTTTTTCCGGCGCCGACCTCGCCGGTAATCAGAATAAAACCCTCCTTTTCTTTGATGCCGTAGAGCAGGTGCTCGAAAGCTCCCCGGTGATTCTCGCTCAGAAAGAAAAAGCGGGGGTCGGGGGTCAGGCTGAAAGGCTTCTCTCTGAGGCTGTAAAACTCCTCGTACATGACCAGCCTACCAGGGGGCGCGCCCCCTGGTTTTATTCAGTCGGTCCATCTCGCGGGACGTGATCTCATCGACCTTTTTCCCGACCATGACCGTGGAGCTTAACAGGACCACGAGCTCGGTTTTCCGGCGCTCTTGGCTGGTCGAACGGAACAGCCGACCGATGCCGGGTATGTCTCCCAAAAGCGGCACCTTGCTTTCATCGTCCGTCTTCTTCTCCTGCATCAAACCACCGATGACAACGATCTGTCCATCCTTTGCCCGGACGATCATGTCAGCCTCCCGCACATCCAGGACCGGAGCCGTAAATTTCGTAACACCTCCCGTGCCCGCTTCCTCAAAAGTGACATCCCTGCTCTTTTCCGTCACCGTGGGGCGGATGTGGAGGACGACGCTTCCATCCGGGCCGATCTGCGGCGTCACGGCGAGAACCACCCCTACGGTAACCGTGCGTGGTGTGACTTCGGTCGTCTGCTGTAAAACGCCTGCGACCGTCGTTGTCACCACACGCCGCTCAAAGAAAACGTCGTCGGTTGCCGAGCGGATTACGGCAGTCTGATTATTCAGAGTGGCGAGCTTCGGGCTGGAAAGCACGTTCACCTCCCCCTGCCGGTTCAGGACGGTGAGCAGAGCGGAAAAATCCGTGCTCGTAACGCCGACCTGAAAGGTTCCTTCACTAGGGGCCAGCTTCTGGCCTAGGATCCTTTTTGGCGAGATCGCAGTCGCGCCTTTCAACGCTCCGGCCTTGGCTATAGCCCCCCAGTCGAGACCAAAACGGTAATCGCCGCTGAGGCTGACTTCGATAATCCTGGCCTCAATCAGGACCTGGCGCTGCACCGAGCCTTCAATCTGTTCTAAGAAATTCGCAATGCGATCGAGAATTCTCGGCAGATCCGTAACCACGATATTGCCGCTCTGCTTATCCACAAGCAGTTTTCCGGCCGGTGAAAGCAGCTTCGCTACCCCGGCCTCAAGTTCCTTCCACAGGTCAGTCTCGGCCGTTGTGGTTACCCTGGTCTCGCCCGTGGGCCGTGCGCCTGCGCCCCCGGCACCGATCTGCGCCGATGTGGAAGAAGTCCCGGTGCGTTTGAGATTGACGTACTGGAGCGAAAAGATCCTCGTTTCCGCTACGGGCTCGGAAACCCGGATCATGTTTTGCTTGACGCTGTAGGTAGCATCGACCAAACCGGTTAGCGTATCCAGGGCCTCGGTGAGCGTCACGTTCTTCAAATCGACCGTAACCGCGCCTTTCACCTTGGGATCCACGACGATGTTAAAGCTGGTTTGCTTCCCGAGCGCCATCAGCACTTCGCGAATGTCGGCGCCCCGGAGCGAAAAGGTGTACAGTCTCTCCGGCTCCCTCTTCCCCTCGACTTCCGTCACGATCAATCCGGGAAGAGTCTCGCGCGGTGATGGCTCCTCCCGAGCCATCGCAGGCGGTTGCAGCACGACGGGGGTGGGCGCCGGCGGCCTAACCGGCGCACATGCCGCCTGGCTGAGCACAACCCACGCCAGGCCGGCTCCGGCCCTTCTAAGCACCCTTTTGCGTCCATCCTTCTCCAGCACAACTGCATCCGGCCGGATCTCCCAAACCGTTTCTTCGCCCAGCTTGTCTCCGACAACAACCGTATGACCGTCCACTGTCGCGACGTTGCGGGATTGGCCCACGATAATGGCCTTAACCTGGAAAATCCCATCGGGTTTCGAGCCCCCGCTCTCGGCCGCTTCCCTTTCCGTAAGAAACGGGTTCCTCCCCCAGGGCCCCTCCGCGACCGGTTCCCCTTTTCCGGCAAGCCGGGAGGCGCTCTCCGGTCGAGTCTCCGGCTTGACCGGGACTAAAGGCGCGCGCGGGCTCGTCGCGGTGGGCCGCACGGGGCGAATGCCCCCGTCTGGCCGCACGTGATAAACCACCACGCCGATAATCATCACAATCGACGCGACCAGGAGC
>JACPFH010000025.1:0-6387 GCA_016183075.1 Deltaproteobacteria bacterium
CGCAAGATCCAGCGCTTTCTCTCCCAGCCTTTCCATGTCGCCGAAGCCTTCACGGGCACCCCGGGGGTTTACGTCGAGCTCAAGGATACGATCAAAGGCTTTAAGGAGATCGTCGAGGGCAAGCACGACGATATCCCGGAGCAGGCCTTTTACATGGTTGGTACGATCGAGCAGGTGCTGGAGAAGGCCAAACGATTGGCGGGGGACTAAAATGGTCAATAGTCAATCGTTAATGGTCAATAGTGAAGCCACGGCCAGATATACAAGAAGATTCTGCTGAAAAACCCCTGTTCACCCTTCGACAATGCTCAGGGCGAACGGGAATTAGATTGATAACGTTGACGATTTTCCGTTCTGCTGAGGCCCTCGAAGCATGAGCCCGTCGAAGCATGAAAAGCTGGTTTTTCAGCAGAATCAACTAATGACCATTGACCAATAACCATTGACTAAAACATGGCAGAGAAAATCACGCTGAGATTGGTTACGCCGAGCCGTCTCCTTCTCGATGAAGAGGTGGACGAGGTTACGGCGCCCGGCGCCTTGGGCCAGTTCGGGGTCTTGCCCAACCACATTACGTTCTTGACCCTGCTGGAGCCGGGCGAGATGAGCTACAAGCAGGGCAACCGGAGATACCACCTGGCTGTCAGCGGCGGCTATGCGGAGGTGCTGGACGACGTCATGACGGTCCTCGCCGACGCCGCCGAGTATTCCGATGAGATCGATGTGGAGCGGGCCCGCGGCGCCAAGGAAATAGCGGAAAAGAGGATGGCCGAGCTTGGTCCGGAGCACGAGGAATTTGCTGCGGCCGAGGCTTCGCTGCGCTGGGCGCAGGCGAGGCTCGAGGTGGCAAGCCAACGTGCCCATCGGTAAAATAGGATAGGAGGAATGAGAATGGCTCAAGCGGCTAAGACGGTTCGCCAGATGTGGAGCAAGACCTTTACTTATGATCTCTGGATGGAGTCGATCGGGATTCCCATTCACAAGGGCTACTACATCGAGGATCTGCGCACGCTGGAGTTGGGCTGGTGGGAGGAGCGCCAGTGCAAGGCCGCATTCTTCCAGTTGATGGGACAGGAGGGGGTGAGCTCGGCTCGCGTGACGGAGATTGCGCCGGGCAAAAGCCTGCCGCCGTCAAAATTCGCCTTGGATGAGCTTGTGTATGTGGCGCAGGGACGGGGGCTCACCACCGTTTGGCGCAGGCAAGACAGCCCGAAGAAGAGCTTCGAATGGCAGAGCCACAGCTTGTTCCTGATTCCTCACAGCCACTATTATCAACTCAGCAACATGCAGGGTGACAAGCCGGTTCGTTTGCTCCATTACAGCTATCTCCCGCTGGCGATGTCGGCCATTCAGGACCCGGATTTCTTCTTCAATAACCCTTACGAGACTCCGGATCTGATGTCGGGCGCGAACGGCGACTTCTACTCCGAGGCGAAGCTGATTCAGGGAGGGGCGGACGAGTTTTTGGGAATGCGCGCCTTTTGGTACGGGAATTTTTTCCCGGATATGCGCGCCTGGGACAAGCTCGATGCGAATCGCAAGCGCGGCGCCGGCGGCAAGAGCGTCTTCATCCAGTTCCCGGACTCAGAGCTGTCCGCCCACATGTCGGTCTTTGCCGCCCAGACCTACAAGAAGGCGCACAGGCACGGGCCCGGGCGGGTCATCGTCATCCCGGCGGGGGAGGGTTATTCGATCCTGTGGGAGGAGGGGAAAGAAAAGATCGTCGTGCCGTGGCATGAGTGCAGCGTCTTCGTGCCGCCCAACCGTTGGTTTCACCAGCACTTCAACGCCGGCGGCCAGCCAGCCCGCTATCTCGCGCTACATCCGCCGATGCAGTTCCACGGCCATGCCGAAAAAGTGGAGGATCGGGCGAAGGATCAGATCGAGTATCCGAATGAAGATCCGTGGATTCGCCAGAAGTTCGAAGGGGAGCTGGCCAAGCGGGGCCTCAAGTCTCTGATGCCGGACCAGGCCTATACGGATCCCGATTATGAATGGTCCAAGGCGATGGGGAAGCAGTAAGGCGAGGCGATGCACGACGACCATGATCAGGCTCATGACCACGAGCACGGCGACCCTCTGGAGATCGGGCCGAACGACCTCATCGAGGACATCGAAGGCCTGGAGATGTTCTCGCTCAAGAGCGTGGGCATCGATATCGGCTCTTCGACCTCCCACCTGGTCTTCTCGCATTTGACGCTCAGGCGCGAAGGGGCATCGCTCTCCGCGCGCTTTAAGGTCACCGACCGGGAAGTGCTCTACCGATCGCCGATCATGTTGACCCCGTACACCTCAGGGACCCTGATCGACACCGATAAAGTCAAGGACTTCATTCACGAGGCCTATCGCGCGGCCGGGTTCACCTCCCAGGACATCGACACCGGGGCCGTGGTCATCACTGGCGAGGCGCTGAAAAAAGAGAACGCCAGGCCCATCGTGGAGTTTTTCGCCAAGGACTCGGGCAAGTTCATCTGCGCCTCCGCCGGCCCGAACCACGAGGCGCTGCTTGCCGCGTACGGCTCTGGCGCCGTGGAGATCTCCCGCGGCGGGAAGGCGCGCGTCCTGAATGTGGACATGGGCGGCGGGACCACGAAGTTCTCGCTTATCGAGGACGGCATCGTCACCCAGACCGCGTCGATCAACATCGGCGCCCGGCTTGTCGCTTTTGACGATGACGACGCCGTGACCCGGATCGAGGCGTCGGGCAGGGCGCTCATGAAGGAGTTGGGCTACAGGATCGAGCTGGGCAAGAAACTCAGCCCAAAGCAGAAGGAGGAATTTGCGGCGCTGATGGCCAAGCTCCTCTTTGAGCTCATCGAGGGCTGTCCGCAATCGGAGCTCGGCCGCGGTTTGATGGTCACCGAGCCGTTCCACGACTACCTCGGGCTTGACCGGATCGACTGCATCGTTTTCTCCGGCGGGGTGTCCGAGCACATCTATGACCACGATCGCACGGCTTACGGAGACGTCGGTCCGCTCTTGGGCGAGTGCGTTCGGGAGCGGCTGAAGAAGCTTGCCAAGAAAAATCTCTTGCGGGAGCCCGCCGAGGGGATTCGCGCCACGGTGATCGGCGCCGGTGAATATACGATTCAGGCCAGCGGCAATACGAGCTATATCTCGAGCCTAGACGTTCTTCCGGTCTTCGGGCTGAAGGTGGTTCGCGCCGCGCTCAACCGGAGCGATTCCGTAGAGGGGACGCTGAAAAAAGCGCTGGCGAAGTTTGATTTGTCCCGTTTCACCTCGGGGCTTGCGCTGGCGCTCTCGCTCGATGGGACGCCCGATTACGCCTCGGTGAGAAGGGTGGCCGATGGGATCACGGCATTTTTACAAAGCTCGGATGACCCCAAGACCCCGCTCTATCTCACTTTGGATCTGGATGTGGCCAAGTCCTTGGGCGGGATCCTCAAAGAGGAGCTCAAGCTCGGTCGCGAGGTGATCGCCGTAGACGGGATTGAAGTCGGGGATCTCGACTACGTCGATATCGGGTTCCCGATGGGGATCACTGAAGTGATCCCGGTGACCGTTAAATCTCTGATGTTCCCGTCCAGCGGCCTCGGCTAGCCATGGTTACGGCCCATGGCTGAGTACTTCTCCCTCCAGGCCGCTCTCTGCTTCGCCGTTTCTCACATCTTTATTCGCCGCGGCCTGGTCACCTCGGATGCGTTCACCTGCTCGTTCATCTCTCTGGGGATGACGGCAGTCACGCTTTGGCTCATGGCGCCCTTCTTCGCCTCGCTATCGAGCTTTTGGACTCCCGCCGTCGGATACTTCGTCGCCGCCGGCTTCTTCGCGCCGGCGCTCGGGCGCATCTTTACTTACATGGGGATCGAGCGGATCGGCGTGTCGCGCTCCGTGCCGGTCTCCAACTCCTCCCCATTGGTCGCTTCGATCATCGCGGTTGTGGTCGTGGGGGAGATCTGGACGGCGCTCAATTTTCTCGGCACCACGCTCGTCGTTTTGGGCGTCATCGTCCTCTCGCGCTCGGGAGCGGGGGACAGGGAGTGGCGCAGGATCGACATGATTTTTCCCATCCTGGCCTCCCTGGCCTTCGGCATCTCCGCGAACCTGCGCAAGCTCGGCTTGCTCGCGGAAAACATCCCCCATGTGGCCGCGACGGTGACGGCGACGACCGGGTTTCTCTTCGCCGTGGCGCTGCTGCAAACGCGCGGGGGTTTTCGCTCGCTCGTGCTCGCGCCCAGCGGGTGTGCGTGGTTTTTCGCCGCCGGGGTCGGCAATACGGCGGCCATGCTTTCGGTCTTTTACGCGCTAAGCCTGGGCCGGGTCGTCATCGTGGAGCCGCTGGTCGCCGCCAATCCGGCCCTTTCGATTCTTCTCTCCGCAATTTTCTTGAAAGACCTCGAGGTGATCACGCCCCGGGTGCTGCTCGGAGCGGGGTTGACCGTGGTGGGAACGACTCTCGTTGCCGTGTCGTAATCCCCATTCTCCGCGCTTGACGGTAAGGGACCCTTCGAGTATAGGTGACCTGAGTTGGTCCTTCGCTGAAACCTTAGCTAAGGAGGAGATCGTCGTGGTCGGAACATTTTTAATCGGCCTGGGCTTTTTCCTGGCAACCTTGGGTTTGTCTGTAAACGCGTCTGCGGACGTGGCAGGCGCCAAAAAGGAAGGCAAGGTTGTGGTTTACGGTTCCCTCGAGACGAGCACCGTGAACATTCTCAAGAAAGCGTTCAAGGAGAAGTACGGTGTCGACATCGATTACTTTTGGGGCTCGTCCACCAAAGTCACGGATCGAATCACGACCGAGTTCAGGGCCGGCCGGCAGCTTTTCGATGTCACCCTCAATCACCGGCCCCTGCTCAAGATCATGAAAAAGGAGGGGATCGTCGGAACCCTCAGCTCTCCGGCATTTAGGTTTTTCCCTGCCGAGGTCATGGATCCCGAGGTGGGACCTGCCTACCGGCATGTCATCATCGGCATTTTATACAACGAAGCCTATATTAAGGCTGAGCAGGCGCCGAAGTCCTACGAAGACATCCTGAATCCCAAGTGGAAGGGCAAGTTTGTAATGGCGGACCCGACTCGCCATACGACAACGCTTCAGTGGCTCGCCAACTTTCACAAGATCATGGGGAAGGAAAAAGCAGATAAGTTTATTAAGGGCCTGGGGGCACAGAAGCCGATTCTTGTCGACTCGATCACCCCTGCGGCACAGAAGATTCTCACCGGAGAGGTGCCCATCGGTTTCACTTTTACCAAGTACATCGTCATTTACGGCAAGGAGGGCGCCAAGCTAGACTACGTGAAGGTCGATAAGATGCTGGGTGACGGGCAGTATATGGGTATGAGCTCCAAGCCCCCTCATCCCAACGCCGCGCAACTTTTCATCGATTTCTTCCTCTCGGAAGAGGGCATGAAGATCCTTGCCGATGTCGGCGAGACCGTGACCCGCAAGGGAGTTTATCCTGCGCTCAAAGATGCCGATAAGATCACGTTCGTCGAGTTTGATGAGCTCGACGAAAAAGGATTCGCCGAGAAGAGGCAGGAGTACCGCAAGATATTCTTCCAGTGAAGGGAGCCGTTGGATTCCTCGGGCAACCCGTTTACTTGCTGTTCGCGCTAACGGGGAGCGCTCTCGCTTTCCTTAGCCTTTATCCTACGTTCTTTCTCTTTTACGGGAGTTTTCGGAGCGCGCCGGTCGGTGTGCCGGGTGAGTTTACCTGGTCGAACTACGTCCAGGTCTATAGCGATCCCGAGACCTATCGGTTGCTGGCCGACACGCTGCTGTTTGCAGCCGGCGCCTCCGGGCTTTCGGTCCTATTGGCCCTTGTGCTAGCCTGGATCACTGTCCGTACCAATGCCCCGTTTCGGCGGTTGCTGGAGCTCACAGCGATTGTGCCCAACATCATGCCGTCCTTGCTTATCGCGATATCTTGGGTTTTACTGCTAAACCCGACGAACGGTATTCTTAACGAGCTTTTACGCGCCACTCTCGGCATCGCGCCGTTCAACATCTATGGTCTTACCGGGCTGATTTTTGTCGAAGCCCTTGTGTTGACTCCGCTGGCGTTCTTGATCATCGCGGCGGCCTTGCGCGGGATGGATCCGGCGCTGGAAGAGTCGGCCAAAACGCTTGGCTCGGGCGAGGCGGGAGTGGCTCTGAGAATCACGTTTCCGTTGATTCGACCCGCTATCCTCGCGGCCGCTTCGCTGAACTTTGTTCGGGCCGCGGAGACCTTCGATACGCCCGCGATCATTGCCTTGCCGGCGCGGATTGAGGTCTTTACTACCAAGATCTTCCGCGAGGCGATCGGCTCTTTTCCGGCAAACCATAACCTCGCTGCGACGTACGGTGTCGGACTTCTCGCGTTGACCTTGCTCTTTGTCTACCTCTACCGCAGACTCACGTCTGAGGTGGAAAGCTACGCGAAG
>JACPFH010000025.1:6423-10578 GCA_016183075.1 Deltaproteobacteria bacterium
GAACCTCATAGACCTCAGGGGCTGGCGCTATCCTGCCTCTCTCTTTGCTCTCCTCATCTTGGTGCTCCTGGTGGTTCTGCCGCTTCTCACCCTTTTTGTGGTTTCTATAATGCCCTTCTATCAGACGCCGGGGTGGAATCTCCTCCAAACGGCAACGGCCCGGCATTATATCGGCATGTATCAGGACGACAGGATTTTCCGAGCCTTCCAGAACAGCCTTTTCTTGGCTGTAGTCGGGGCGACTCTGTGCATCCTGTTTGCTGCCGTAATTTCTTACCTCACCGTCAAGACGAGAATTATCGGCCGGGGCCTGTTGGAGAGTTTGGCGTTCATCCCATGGGCGTTTCCGGGCGCCGCGCTGGCAATCGGGATTCTATGGGCGTATATCCGGTTTCCTATACCAGTTTACGCAACGGTATGGATTCTCATGATTGCCTATGTCACGAGATTTTTACCTTACGGGTTGCGCTCGGTTGGCAGCACGATCGTTCAGATCCATCCGGACCTGGAAGAAGCCTCCGCCGTGTGTGGCGCGGGGCTCCTTGCTACCTTGCGTCGCATCCTATTGCCGCTCCTGCGGCCCGGGATGGTGGCGGGATGGGTCATCCTGGCGACGTTTTTTGTGCGGGAGTTCAGCTGCTCGATATTTCTCTATAGCCCTGGCGCCGAGCCTTTGGGGCCGCTACTCTATTTCTACTACCAGGAGGGCTCCTTCGGTGCGATGGCCGGAGTCGGAGTCCTCATCACGTTGTTGTCGGTGTTGCTGGTGATCGGGGCTCGGGCGTTTACTCGGACAGAGATTGCCGGATAAGGAGCGCGATAAGAAACAGACGGGCGAGAACATTGGAGGTGAAACATGCCAGTGAAGGTGATGCGTATCGAAGACGCTCCGGTGAAGATCATGCGCTGGAACCGGGGCAAGACCTTGAGGCTCGTCGATGAGGAAGACGGCGCAAAAAACGTCGACCTCCACATCAATCTGATCAACATCGACTCGGGACCGGGGCCGACGCACTACCATGCGAAGGCCGAGAATATTTACATCGTTCTCGAGGGGAATGTGGAGGCGATCGTCGAAGGGAAGAAGTATCGCTTGGGGCCGGGCGAGGTGGCCTTCATTCCGCCGGGGGTCCGGCATGCGGCCGGAAACTGCGGCGATACTGTGGCGCGGGTTATCGAGATCTATGCGCCGGCGGGGCAGGATTTCCATATTGTCGACGGCGAAGAGAAAAAGTAGGGTGCGGTAAAGAGAAACGGGTAAAGCGCTATGGCGGATTATGACGTTGGTTTTCGCGGCGGGCGCGTCTTTGTCGGGCGCGATTTGCTGGAAGTCGATCTGTACACGGAAGGAGAATCGATCGCGCTTTTGTCGCGACGAGGGGAGCGACAAAACGCCAAGCGCGCCATCGATGTGACGGGCAAGATCATCCTTCCGGGGATCATCGACCTCCACGCGCACACCCGCGATCCGGGCTATCGACTTTGGTCATTTCGCCTCCGGTGTCGATCTCGACGAGATTCCCAATCTGGCGGCCGCCGGGGTTACGGGTTTTAAGATCTTTCAGGTCTCGGGTGCCTATCCCCATGACCCGCGGCTGGCAATGAACGATGAAGGGAAGCTTCTTGAGCGGTTCCGTGAGATCGCAAAAACCGGCCTTCCCTGCGTGGTTCATCCGTTTAACCAACCCTTGTTCGATTTTTTCTCGGCGCGGGCCTTCGCCCAAGGGAAGCCCAGAAACCACGTGACTTTCGCGGAGATTTATACCCGAGAGGTCGTCTGGGAAAGCGCCGTTGCCAGCCTGCTATCACTGCAGCGCGAGTCAGGGGTGAGGCTCCATGTCGTCCATACCCATTCGGCCCGCAGCCTGCGGCTTTTGCGCCAGGCTAAAAGTATGGGGCAGAGCGTGACCGTCGAGATCGATCCGAAATATTTTCATCTGGGAAGGGCGGATCTCGAAGAGAAAGGGCCGCAGATTTGTCCGGCGGGTTTTGTCGTCGAAGATAAGGAGCGAATGGTGGAGATCTGGCGCTCTTTTCACGACGGAACCATCGACTCGATCGGGTCGGATCACGCGCCCCATACAAATGAGGAAGTGGAAAAACAGCGGATCGATGCCTGGGGAGCGGCCATGGGAAATCCGCAGTACGACCACTACCTTTCCGTCTTTCTGAACGATGTGCATCAGAACAAGTTAAGCCTGGCTAACCTGGTTTGCCGCCTGTCGGAAAACCCCGCTCGCATCCTGGGCATTTACCCCCGCAAGGGGGCGCTTATGCCGGGGGCCGATGCCGATCTCGTCGTCGTGGATTTCGATCGAGAACGGGTTTTGAGCAACGAGGGGCTTTATACCAAGGTACAGTGGAGCCCCTATGCCGGGTGGAAGGTTAAGGGGACGGCGGTGCTGACGATGGTGCGCGGAAAGATCGTGGCTGAAAACGGCAAAGTCGTCGGGGCGCGTGGCCACGGCAAATACATCAGCGGCGTTCCACAGCAAGCCGCTGGGCGGTAGCTGAAGCTTGGCAGAGGGAATATGCAAGATGAGGGCCTCGGGGCCGAGTTATCAGGCCGCGGCCGTGCTTGCCCGTGACCGAGGGGGCGACCGAAGGGAGCGCGAGCGAGGCTGCGGACGTCCGATTACAGACGGCACGACTCATGCCACGAACCCATCGGCCGCAGCCGAGAGCGCGCTCCCCGAGGGAGCCTAGTCCATCGTCCGCGGTCTTCCTCTTCGTCCCCCTCGTGCGTCAAAAGGAGTTTGAATGACGCCAAGAATGAAGTTCGGAGTTCTTCTTCCCCACTTCGGCAAGGAGGCCTCGCCTTCCCGTCTCATCGGCGGCTCTACAATGTGCGAGGAGCTGGGATTCGATTCCGTCTGGGTCAGGGACCATCTCTTATGGCATCCCCACGGGATGGAAAGGGCGGGTCTCAAGTTCGTTGAGCCGTTCATTACCTTGGCCGCGATTGCCGCCGTAACGAAAAAGATCCTTCTCGGAACGGCCGTCATCATACCTGTTCGTTGGCCTTTAAAGCTGGCGCAGAATCTGGCGAGCCTTTCTTATATCGCCGGCGGGCGGGTGATCGCCGGCGTGGGGCTGGGCAGCACTCCCGAGGAATTGGCAGCCGGAGGGCTGCGCGGCGAGGACCGGATTCAGATCCTGCGCGAGACCGTTGAGATTTGCCGGCTAATCTGGAAGGAGAACAACGCATCGTACAAGGGAAAGATCTTTTCCTTCGAGAATGTCACGATTGAGCCCAAGCCGGTTGAGCCCATTCCTATTTTTTATGGTGGGGGCACGAGGGCATCTGTCCGGCGTGTGGCCGAGTATTGCGATGGCTGGATCCTCGGGCGCGTTCCGATGGCGACCTTTGATGACCGCCTGAAATACCTCCGCCAGCTAACTGACAGGAATATCATCCTCGGCAACATACCGATCGTGCGGATCGATAAAGACCGCGCTCGGGCGCGCGGGGATATCGACGTTCGGGCTCTAGCCGGAAGCTCCGAAGGGACCCCGCATTGGATCAAGCCCCCTTCGGGGAAGTTTGAAACGATCGAAGATCTCGAGGGTCTCTTAGTGGTCGGCAATCCGGATGACTGCGCGGCAGAGATCGAGAAGTTTCGCCGGCGGGGAGTGGAGCATTTCGTTTTTGACCTCAGGCTTCAATATGACCGGTATGAGGAAAGCTTGAAGCTCATCGGCGAGGAGCTGCTTCCACGGTTTCGCTAACAGGCGGAAATGGCCGAGTATTTCGCCCTGCAGGCCTCGCTCTGCTTCGCCGTTTCCCATATCCTGATCCGCCGCGGGCTGGTTACTTCCAACTGGCTCGCAGGCTCGTTTTTCTCCCTCACGCTGTCGGCGGCCGTAATCTGGATTCTCGCGCCGTTTTTCATTCCCTTCGCCAGCTTTTGGACCCCCGCGCTCGGTTACTTTGTCGTCGCGGGCGTCTTTGCGCCGGCTCTGGGCCGGACGCTGAATTTCGTCGGTATCGAGCGCATTGGCGTGGCCCGCTCGGTGCCCGTGATCAACACTTCTCCGGTGTTTGCCTCCATTCTCGCCATGATTGTGCTGGGCGAGGTTTGGACCCCGCAGAACATGCTCGGCACCGGCCTTGTCGTGCTCGGAGTGATTGTTCTTTCGACGGCGCACGGCGCA
>JACPFH010000218.1 GCA_016183075.1 Deltaproteobacteria bacterium
ACCGATGGCGTCGAAGATCGCGTTGCCGATGACCGCCGCGGTGGGGTCGAGCCCTAGCTCTCCCAAACCCTTGGCGCCGAAGGGTCCCGTAGGCTCGTAGGAATCGGCGAAAGCGTAGCAGAGCGGGGGCATGTCGCGCATGGACGGGATTCGGTAATCAGAAAAGTTCGGATTGCTCAACTGTCCCTCTTCGATCTTCAGTCCTTCGATCAGCGCATAGCCGATTCCCTGGGCAACCGCGCCCTCGACCTGGCCTTCCGCGGCGATCGGATTGATAACCGTGCCGCAATCCGAAGACGCCGCGTAGCTCAGGATTTTCACCTGCCCGGTTTCGGGATCCACTTCCACCTCTGCGCCCTGACAGCCGAAGTTGTAAGCTCCGGACTCGTTGCCGAACCGGGTGGCATTTTGCACCACGGAATCCGCATCGAAGCTGCCCGAGGCGATGACCGGGGCCCCGCCGCGACGAAAGAGCCTGGCCCGCGCTACGTCTCCCACAGTTACGAACTTGGCTTCCGCTCCTGTGACAAAAATCCGGCCGTTGCGACAAACCAGGTCCTCGACGCTGCTCTCCAGCATTTCCGCTGCGGTCTCCAGAAGCTGCTGTTTTACCTTGATTGCGGCATCCTTTACCGCGTTGCCGCCGACGTAGGTTACGCGGCTGCCGTAGGCCCCCAGGCAAAAGGTGGTCAAGCCGGTGTCTGCGCTGAGAATCTCAACGTCTTCCAACGGCACTCCGAGCTCCTCTGCGACGATCTGACACATGGCGGTGTTAGCGCCCTGGCCGATCTCGCCTTCACCGCTGAGAATGACGACCTTTCCATCCTCGTTGATTTTGATCGTCGCGGAGCCGCCGTCAAAATCACCGTAGTGCCGTTTGCCGCTCACATGGACCGTGCAGGCCAGGCCGAAACCTCGCCGGGGCTTTTTTTGCGCGCGGTTTTTTTTCCACTCCATGAGCTTTTCCACCTGGTCGATGCACTGCTTGAGCTCGCAGCTCCCGACTCGATTGCCATGAGGGGAAACGTAACCGGGCTCGGCGGCGTTCAGCCGCAACAGATCCAAAGGATCGATGCCGAGTTGATGGGCGCCGATGTCCATAACCTGTTCCACCGCCCAGTCCGCCGAAGGATTGCCGAAACCGCGAAAAGCGCCGGTGGGGATTTTGTTGGTGTAGACGAGGTAAGCCTCGGTCTTTACATCCGAGTATTTGTAGGCGGTGTCGTGCCTCAAGGCGGCCACGCCGGTGATCGCCGGCGCCTTGGCCGAGTAGGCGCCGTTATCGGCCAGGATCCGCATTTGTTTCGCCCGGATGCGGCCGTCTTTCTTAAAACCGATCTTGACCCAGATCTTCATCGGCACCCGAGGCCGGCCTCCGGCCGCAAATTCCTCTTCGCGGGAGTTAATGAGCTTAACCGGCTTGCGCGCCTTGCGCGCGAGAATAGCAGCGACCATGGGGTTGTTGTCGTCGGCTAATTTACCGCCAAAGCCTCCCCCGACGGTGGTCTGAATGATTCTTACGTCGGCTTCGCTGACATCCAGAGCCCAGGCGATGCGGTTGCGCGCCAGAAAAAGCGTCTGGGTGTTCACGTAGATCGTGTATTTCCCATTTGGGCTGTAGTCCGCGATGCTGCCGATCGTCTCAATGGCACAGTGCCATTGCGGCGTGCTCTCGAAGGTGTCTTCCACGATGAGGTCCGATTCGCCAAAAGCGCTCTCGACGTCGCCGCGCTCCACATCGATCTTAAGGGCGATGTTGCGCTCTTTATCCTCGTGAATCCGGGGAGATCCCTCCCGCATGGCGTCTTCAGGATCGAAGACGGCCGGCAGCCCTTCCCACTCCACGTCTATCAAAGCCAAAGCTTCTTCCGCGATATCCGGGTCGATTGCCGCCACTGCGGCAACCTCCTCGCCCACATAGCGCACTTTCCCCACTGCCAGGGGGAACTGGTCCTTGAAAAATGAGCCCCAGGGTCGTTTCGGCGTATCTTCTGCGGTAACAACCGCGCGCACTCCGCGCAAGCGCTCCGCTCTGTGAGTGTCGATGTTAAGGATTCGGGCATGGGGGTACGGGCTGCGCAGGACTTTCCCAAATAACATCCCCGAAAGAACGATGTCCGCTACGTATTTGACTTCACCGGTAACCTTATCGTAACCCTCAACCCTGCTCACCCGGTGTCCGACGACGGCATAGTTTTCGGCCTTGGCCATGTTTCGCTTATTCGCTCACTTGATTTCCTGCGGGCTTAGACGGGGCTCGTAAAGGACCTGGATGATGATTCCGTCAGGATCCGCGCAATAGAAAGACGCGCTATCGTCCCGGTGGACCGTGAAAGGGTGAACGATTTTTGCCCCTCGACTGCGAAAGTCCTCTTCCAGCTCACGAACCCGATCCACGCTTTCCACGATGAAGCCGAGATGATCCAATTTGGGTCCGTGTGGTTCGACGACGCGCCCTTGGGGAATCTCGTGCAGCGCGAGATTGTCGCACCCGGACGAAAGGTAGGCGTTTTTCGGATCCGGCTCCCACACCACCTCCATGCCGAAGAACTCCTGGTAGAAGCGTTTCGAGCGCGTGACGTCTTTGACGTTCAAGGCG
>JACPFH010000219.1 GCA_016183075.1 Deltaproteobacteria bacterium
ACGGTGGGGGAGTTGAAGGAGGAGGAGGTGGCGGCAGCGGCGCCGGAGAAGGGAAACTTCGGGCTCACGGTGCAGCGGGTGACGCCGCAGCTTGCGGAGAGTTTGGGGTTGGAGAAGGCAGAGGGGCTGGTGGTGACGGCGGTGGAGCCGGGCAGCGCCGGGGAGGAGGCCGGGATCCGGCGCGGGGATGTGATTTTGGAGGTGGACCGAAAGCCGGTGAAGACGGTGGCGGAGTACCGCAAGGCCGTGGGCGAGGCGACGAAGAGAGGCAAAGGAATCCTGTTCCTGGTGCGCCGGGGTGATAGCACGCTCTTCCTTGCACTGCGATCGCCCAGGTAGCTTTCGCCGCCGCGGATAGAGTAAGCTCCCTTGACGGACCGACGACCGATGACCGACGACCGCCGTCATCCGTCTGCGGTCCGCGGTCGACCGATAGTTTCGTGGCATGAGTCGCAGCGTCTGTAATCGGACGTCCGCCCCTCGACAAGCTCGGGGTACTTCGAAGTGTGGTGAGCAAGGTCGAACCACAGCCTCGCTCGCGCTCCCTTCGGTCGCCCCCTCGGTCGCGGGCAAAGAGGCTAGCGGCCATCGTCCTCGCCCTCCTCTGGCTTTCATCCAAATCGTTTACGCCGTTAGAAGAGGACTGTTTCCATGAAGGGCCCGCTTTTACCGCGCTATTTTCTTGCCTCCGCGCTTTTGCTGCTCGTTCTGGCGGCGATTTATGTTTTCTCCGAGAGCCAGCGGCTGCGCCAGGAGCTTCTGCGCCAGACCGAGGCCAAGGGCGCGGCTTTGGCCAAGACGATGGAGACGAGCGCGAAAAACGCCATCGTGGGAAACTCCTTGCTGGAAGATCTGGTAAGCCAGCGCCTGCTCGACAACGCCCGTTTGATCGATCAATTGCTCATGACGCAGCCTCACGACCAGGGATGGCTCCGGACTATCAGCAGCATGAACCGCCTGCAAAAAGTCGAGCTTCTCGATGCCGACGGTCAGCCCGCGAAGTTTCCTCAGCCCTTCTTCATGCCCAAGCCCATGCGCGAGATGATGGCGCGAATGGAGGAATCGCTTTCCGAGGAGCACATGTCGCGCCGCCAGCAGATGATCATCTACATGTGGGGCAGGCGATGGGCTCTGCCCGGGGAGAAAGGGCAGGCCCCCGCCGAGCCGCCGCCGCATCTTAAAGAGCGAAAGTTTTGGGAGGGAAGCCTCTTCGGCGTCGCCATCCAGGCGCAGAGTTTTCCGGGGATCATCGCCGTTCACGCCAATGCCGATTACATCTTGAACTTCAAAAAAGAGATCGGGGTGCAGCGCCAGATCGAGGAGCTGGGCCGGCAGGCCGATATCGATTATATCGCCCTTCTCGACAACAAGTTGACCGTCGTAGCCCACACGGACCCGAATTCGGTCGGCAAGGGAGAAACGGATGCTTTCCTCTTGGAGGCCAAAGCCGGCGGCGAGAGCTTGAGCCGCGTTGTACACCCTGACGGAGCCCCGGCCCGCTACGAGCTGGTGAAGCTTATCCGTCTGAATAACGCGCCGTTGGGCTTTCTTAAGATCGGTCTTTCCCTGGAGCCTGCGGAGGCCGCCTGGCGCAACAGCCTGTGGTCGATCATCGTTTTGGGCCTGGCGATTGTAGCCCTGGGTATTTTGGGAATGGCGGCGATCTTCTATAACCAGCACACGCACATGCGCGAGATCAAGAAGCTCGAGGCGGAAGTTTTGCGCCAGGAGCGGCTCTCCCAGCTCGGAAACCTCGCCGCGACGGTCGCCCATGAGATCCGAAACCCCCTGAACTCGATCTCCGTCGGCTTGCAGCGCCTCAAAGCCGAGTTTCACCCGACCAAAGACGAGGAGCAGTATCTCCGCTTCATCGGGCTCATGCGCGGGGAGGTCCAGCGCCTGAATGAGATCGTTGAGCAGTTTCTCTCGCTGGCGCGCCCCCTGGAGCTCAAACTCGAACCGGTGAAGATCGACGAGTTGCTTCAGGAGCTCGCGCTCCTGGCGGGAAATGATGCGGGCCAGGCGAAGGCCCAAATTCAGGTCGTGACTCCCGACCAGCTCCCGCGGTTGCGGGCGGACCGGAACTATCTTAAGCAGCTCCTTTTGAACCTGATTCTTAACGGTATCCAGGCGATGCCGGACGGGGGCGCCCTAACCCTCGAAGCTCGACCGGAAGACACCAAGCTCGTGCTCACGGTAGCAGACACCGGAACCGGCATAGCGCCTGCGGTCCTGGAGCGGATCTTCGAACCCTATTTCACCACCAAAGCAAACGGTTCCGGACTGGGGCTGGCCATCGCGCGGCGGATTGCCGAAGCCCACGGTGGCACGATCACTGTCGGGAGCGGCGTGGGACAGGGAAGCCGGTTCGAAGTCTCGCTCCCGCTCCAGCGCAAGGAGAACTTAGAAGCTCGTCAATCGTTAACCGTCAAACGTCAATCGGCGGGGAGGGGACGATTGACGAATGACGATTGACGAATAACGAATATAGTGATGGAACCTTTCCGGATTCTGGTAGTCGATGACGAGCCAGCGCAGCTCGAGCTGGTCGGGGGCTTTCTCAAAAAGCAGGGATTCGAGGTGGTCTCGGCCGAGAGCAGCGAAGCCGCTCTGGAAAAATTCCGCCAGGACTCCTTCGACCTTGTGCTCACGGACCAGCGCATGCCGAAGCTCTCGGGGCTCGACTTCGTGAAGGCCATCCGCGCGCACAATCCCGAGGCGGCCGTGATCATGATGACGGCCTACGGCAGCATCGAAGACGCCGTCGCAGCCATCAAAGAGGGCGCAGCCGATTACCTCACCAAGCCGCTCAATCTCGAGGAGCTGCTCCACCGCATCCATAAAGCCGCGGAGCACCGCCGGCTGCTCAATGAAAACCGCGAGCTGCGCGAGGCTCTGGGCGCGCGGCACCGCATCGAAGGGATCATCGGCGAGAGCGGCCAGATGCTCGAAGTTCTCTCCCTGGTGCGGCGAGTGGCGCCGAGCGAGGCGACGGTTTTGATCCGCGGCGAGGGCGGCACGGGCAAGGAACGGATCGCCAAGGCCATTCACCACGCGAGCCCCAGGGCTTCGGGACCGCTGGTGCGGGTGAACTGCGCGGCGCTGCCGGAGACGCTGCTTGAGTCGGAGCTTTTCGGCCACGAGCGCGGCGCGTTTACGGGGGCGGTGGCCGCGCGCAAGGGACGCTTCGAAGCGGCCGACGGAGGGAGCCTGTTCCTCGATGAAATCGGCGATCTCCCGATGCACCTTCAGGCAAAGCTTTTGCGCGTTCTCCAAGAGCGGGAATTCGAGAGGGTGGGCTCCAACCGCTCGATCCAGGTCGATGTCCGGGTCCTCACCGCAACCCACCGGGACCTGGAGGCCCTGCTCAAGGGCGGCCGGTTTCGCGAAGATCTCTACTACCGGCTCAACGTGGTGACGATCGTCCTGCCCTCCTTGCGCGAGCGGCGTCAAGATCTCCCTCTCCTCATTGACCATTTTCTCGCGCGGTTCGCGGAAAAGAACGGTAAAAAGATCCGCGGCTTCACTCCCGAGGCCCGCGAAGCGCTCCTTCGCTATGACTATCCCGGCAACGTGCGCGAGCTCGAGAACCTTATCGAAAGGGCGGTTGTCCTCACCCGCGATGAAGTGATCGGTAAAGACGATCTGCCGCTGCTCGTCCAGGAGCCGCAAGTCGCCGACAGCAGGGAAACGAACCTGCCCGCGACCGTGGACGCGGTCGAACGGCAGATGATCCGGGAAGCTCTCGCTCAGGCGGACGGCGTCCAGACCCGAGCTGCCGAGCTGCTCGGCATCAGCGAGCGCGCGCTCCGCTACAAGCTCAAAAAATACGGCCTCACCTTTTAACGGGAGCCGGCCAGCTCTTGGAGCAAGTGCCAGTTCTGTAACCGGTCTTCCTGCGCCCTGAGCAGCGCCTCCGACGGGTTTCCCGCTCCGTCGAACTGCTTGGCGAAGCGGCCCTCGGTCCGGGCAAAATCGACGAACGTAAACGGCTTGTCGCTCTTCGGCGGCGTCCACCAATCCTCTTTCTGATTGGGATTGCCCACCAGGCTCAGCCGCTCCCGAATCGATTTGCCCTTGCGCGGATCGTGAATAAACAGCGGAAACGCCCGGGACTCGACGGCCATTTTTTCGTGCTGGCTGGCCATATTATCCGCCACCCCGTGCTCCGGCTGGCACGAGGCGTAGACGTTGACCACGGCGGGACCGGGATACTCGTTCGCCTCCATGACCGCCTTGTAGAAATGATTGATGTGCGCCGGCGTCGTCTGGGCGACGTAAACGTCGGGATGGATGAGGCAGATGTGCGCCAGCTCCTTTCGTCGCTCGCGCTTACCCCTCCCCTCTGTCCCGATGGCCGCCATCTTGGCATCCTGCCCGAAGTACGAGGCCGTCGAGGCCTGCCCTCCGGTGTTGGAGTAAACCTGCGTGTCGAGGACCAGGACGTTGACGTCCATGCCGCTCGCGAGCATCCGGCTCAAGCTCTGAAAGCCGATATCGTACATGGCGCCGTCACCGCCGATGACCCATAGCTTCTTCTCCTGCCATCCTTTCTGATCCCACCGGGCGCGGATCCCCATGGCATCCGCCGGCGCGTTCTCAAACAGCGAATTTGTCCACGGCACCAAAAAGGGATTGTAGGGATAGGTGGAGCCGAAAACGCTGTTGCAGCCGGTTGCCGCCACGATAGCGATCTTCTCCGGCCCGTACGCGAATCCGGTCGCCGCCAGCATCATTCGGATCGCCGTCGCCTCGCCGCAGCCCATGCAGGAGCCGGCGCCGCCGACGTACAAAAGACTCCCTGCCTCGTTCAGCATGAAATCGGCCAGCGCCTTTTCGTTGATGTACTCGTTGGGCGTCGGCCCGATCCTGCGGAAAAACTCGAAGGCCTGCCGGTAACGCGGCAACGTGCCCTCGTCCTTTGTAACCATCTTGAGCGCGAAATATCCCAGATCGTCGCACACCTGCACGCACTCCGCGCAGCCTTTGCACTTGGTCGGGTCCATGAAAATGCCGAAGAGCGCCCCTTCTTTGCCCCGCTTCTCCGGCACCTCGTAGTATTTGCGGGTCTTCACCCAATGGGAGCGCACCCAATCGCGCTCTCCCGGATCCGCGATCTCGCTCAATCCCTGCTCCACGCGGGAGGCCGGGATCGCCTTTCCCAGAATGGCCGTATCCGGGCACTCCGTGACACAGGTCATACAGCCGACGCATTTCTCCGCGATGAACTCGGGAATCTCCGGGGCAATGTAGCTGAAATCGCGCAGCGCGCCGGTCCCCGGCGGCACCAGGCTGCGGGCGATCCCCACATCAGCGGGAAGCTCGACCGATCCCGTGCCATCCTGGTAGGCGCCGATCACGCGCCGGTTGAAATCATCTACATAGGCATCCAGGTCGAGCTCAAACAGGTGAGTCTCCATCTCTTCTTGCTTCGCCATCTTCTCCTCCGCAATTAGTGCCGAGCCGTTTTTTTCCGCCATCGTAAGGCTCTCCCCGCTGGCCCTTCGCGCACCTGGCTCACGCCGCCGGCTCGATGATCTCGCGCGGCACCTCGAACACCTCTTCCGCACCGCGTCGGACGGCGCGCAGATTGTCCTGAACTACCATCTCCCCGCGCTTGCCGAAGAACTTGCGCATCGATTTCTCGACCGCAGCGTAAACTTCCTCCTCGCTCAGCCCCCGCTCCCCCATGAACGGGGCAACTCTCAAGAACACGCCCAAAAGCACGATCCCTTGCATACGCTGGACCAGCTCGGGACGACTCGATGTTTCCGCGGCAATCTTTACGGCATCCAGCGCCAGAACTCGACTTCGATTCCGGCGAATGCTCTCCTGCGCCGGGCGGGGAATGCTCTTCCATACCTCGGCGGGATCGGTGCTGGGGTGTTGCAGGAACAGCGTGCCTCCGCTGGCCAGGCCTTCCAGAGGATTGCCGAGGTAAAAAGCATCGACGTTATTGATAGGGACGAAATCGACGTATTTGAGCTCGGCGTGAGCCCGAATCGGCTGCTCGGCAACCGTCAGGTAATACGTGGTCGGCAATCCTTTTTTTTCCGAGCCGTATTTCGGATACGCCTGAACCTGAAGCCCGAACAGATCCCCGATGATGGTCGCGATGACCTTGTTCGTGGTGACCGAGCCGTAGCCACCAATTGAATGGCCGCGCATGGAGAACGCTCCGCGGGGACGCACGTCCGGCTCGCGATCCGGGATGAGCGCGAGATCGTGCTTGACCCCCAAAACGAAAAAGCGCTGGCTCTCCCCGCGCCGCATGTGATCGAGGACCGCCACAAAGTCGCCCGGCCGCACGTCCCGGCTGCCCAAACCCGCCGCCCCCGAATAGATGACAGGCATATGATCGATCTTCGGATATCCGGGCGCTCCCGAAAGCGCGTCGGCAAACGCAGCCTTGATCTCAGCCGTCAGAGGATTGGACTCGGCCAGGGGATTGTCCAAGCGCTCGATGACCGCAAAGGCTTTGAGGCGCTTCAGAGCTTCAACGATCTCGGGTCCCGGGAACGGCCGAAAAGAAGTGATATGCAACGTGCCAACTTTGAGCCCTTCGCGCTCGCGAAGATAATCAGCCGTAGCCGAAGCGGTCTCGAGGAGGCTTCCCATCCCGACGATGGCGTGTTCGGCGTCGGCCAGAAGGTAGGGATCCACCAAACCATAGCGCCGGCCGGTCAATTCGCAGTATCGGCTCATAACGCTCTCAGTGATCCGGGACACGCGGTCGTAAAAAAAGCGCTGCGCGATCTTGCCCTTCATGTAGCTGTCTTGATTCTGGACGACGCCGCTCATGATCGGATGGGACGGATCCATCAGATCGCGCAGGCGATGCTCGTCATTGGGATCACCGACGAACTTTTTCATCAGCTCGGGCTCGGGCAGGCAGAGACTCTCGATCGTATGGGTGGTGAGAAAGCCGTCCTGAACGTTGAGGAAAGGCGTTTCCGACTCTTCCGCCACGCGGCGCGCGATCAGCGCCAGGTCGGCCGCCTCCTGAGCATTGCGCGCGAAGAGAATCCCCCAGCCGCAGTCCGCCACGCCCATGATGTCGTCATGGCCCGCGTGGATATTGAGCGCGTGGGAGGTGAGGGCCCGCGCGCCGATATGAAAAACCACCGGCAGCCGCTTGCCGGAGATGACGTAAAGAACCTCCTTCATCAGGATCAGCCCCTGCCCGGAGGTAAAATTGGTGACTCTTCCGCCGGCAAGGGCAAATCCCTCGCACGTGCTCGCCGAGCTGTGCTCGGACTCCAATTCGATGAAGGCCAGCGGCTCGCCCCAAAGATTGCGCTGCCCGTTGGCGACCGCCATCTGATATCCACCACCCATGTTCGTCGAGGGGGTGATGGGGTAGGCACACGCTCCTTGACCGATGTGCGTCTCCACCCAAACCACGGCCTCTGAACCATCAGCGGTGCTCGGAATGCCCGGATAGAGAATGGGTGCCAATAGAGCCTCCTTTTGTATCTTAGCCAATCAGAGCGGGCCCAGACCCGCCACGCTCAGGAATAGTCAATGCAGCAATTGCCATGCCAGAAACTGTTCTCGGCCCAAACCGAAGAAAAATCATGTTTTTCTTAGGAATGGGAACGGCTACAGAGGTCCATTGCAAAAGTGGGAAGAAAAGAGCCCCAATCTCCGCCCTTGAAAGCTTGAATATCCACCCGGCATGTAACATGCTCGCTTTTATCCGGCAAGGAAGGAGGGGATTATGGCTGGCCTTTTCCCTGAACAAGAACTCGAAGCGATGGACGCGTATTGGCGCGCCGCAAACTACCTTTCTGTCGGGCAGATCTATCTCTATGACAACCCGCTGCTCAAACAGCCGCTCGGGCTAAAACACATCAAGCCGAGGTTGCTCGGGCACTGGGGAACCACGCCGGGGCTGAACTTTATCTATGTCCATCTCAACCGCGTGATCAAAAAATACGATCTCGACATGATCTACATCTGCGGCCCCGGGCACGGCGGTCCCGGTGTGGTGGCCAACACCTACCTGGAAGGAACCTACAGCGAGCTGTACCCGACCATCACCCGGGACGAGGACGGAATGAAGAGGCTCTTCAAACAGTTCTCTTTCCCCGGAGGTATTCCCAGTCACGCTGCGCCCGAAACGCCGGGCTCGATTCACGAGGGCGGCGAGCTCGGTTACGCCCTCTCCCATGCGTACGGCGCGGCCTTCGACAACCCCGACCTCATCGTCGCCTGCGTCGTGGGCGACGGAGAAGCCGAAACGGGTCCGCTGGCCACGGCCTGGCACTCGAACAAGTTCCTCAACCCCATCACCGACGGGGCTGTATTGCCGATTCTTCATTTGAACGGCTACAAAATCGCCAGCCCCGCCGTGCTCGCGCGGATCAGCCGCAAAGAGCTGGAAAACTTGCTCGTGGGTTATGGGCACAAGCCCTACTTTGTGGAAGGCTCGGACCCTGAAACAATGCATCGACTCATGGCGGAAACCCTGGACGCCGTGGTCGAGGAGATCGTGGCGATCCGGAGGGAGGCGCGCGCGAAGCAATCTGCCAAGCGGCCCCGCTGGCCCATGATCGTCCTCAGGACTCCGAAAGGCTGGACCGGCCCGAAAGAAGTCGATGGCAAAAAAACGGAGGGCTTTTGGCGCTCGCACCAGGTCCCTTTCGCAGATATGGCCGAGAAGGAGCACGTCACGCTGCTCGAGAACTGGATGAAGAGCTACAAGCCGGAGGAGCTTTTTGGCGAAGGGGGAGAACTCAAACCGGAGTTGGTAGAGCTTGCTCCCAAGGGCACTCGCCGCATGGGGGCCAACCCGCACGCCAACGGCGGCGTCTTGCTCAAAGACTTAAAGATGCCCGATTTCCGAGAGTACGCGGTCGAGGTTTCCCATCCGGGTGTGGTGGTCGCTGAGACCACTCGGATCATGGGCGGTTTTTTGCGTGATGTGGTGAAGCTGAACCGGGAGCAGCGCAATTTCCGCGTGTTCGGCCCTGATGAGACAGCCTCGAACCGTTTGAACGCCTTGTTCGAGGTCACCGATCGGACGTGGATGGCGGACACGGTCCCTGAAGACGAAAACCTGGCGCCGGATGGACGGGTCATGGAGATTCTGAGCGAGCATACGTGCCAGGGCTGGCTGGAAGGCTACCTTCTGACCGGGCGCCACGGCTTGTTCTCGACTTACGAGGCCTTCGTCCATGTTATCGACTCGATGTTCAACCAACACGCCAAGTGGCTGAAAGTGACGCGGGAAAGCATCCCGTGGCGGCGTCCCATTGCCTCGCTCAACTACCTCCTCACCTCTCACGTGTGGCGGCAAGACCACAATGGCTTCTCCCACCAGGACCCCGGCTTCATCGATCACGTGGTCAACAAAAAGGCCCAGGTCGTCAGAGTGTATCTGCCTCCGGACGCCAATACGTTGCTCTCCGTGACCGACCACTGCTTGCGCAGCCGCAATTATGTGAACGTGATCGTAGCGGGAAAACAGCCGGCGCTTCAGTATCTGCACATGGATGCAGCCGTCAAGCACTGCACGGCGGGGATCAGCATCTGGGAATGGGCGAGCAACGACACGAACAGCGAGCCGGACGTGGTCATGGCCTGTTGCGGGGACATCCCCACGCTGGAGACGCTGGCGGCGGTAGACCTGCTGCGCTCTCACCTCCCCGATCTCAAAGTGCGCGTGGTGAACGTGGTCAACCTGATGAAGCTCCAGCCTCAGACCGAGCATCCGAACGGGCTTTCAGATAAGGAGTTCGATTCTCTGTTCACGACCGATAAGCCCATCATCTTCGCCTTTCACGGCTATCCCTGGTTGATCCACCGGCTCACCTATCGGCGGACGAACCACAAAAACCTCCACGTGCGCGGTTACAAGGAAGAAGGCACGACCACGACGCCCTTCGACATGGTCGTGATGAACGATCTGGATCGCTTCGGCCTGGTCGCCGACGTGACCGAACGAGTGCCCAAGCTCGGCGCCCGCGCTGCCAACGTCAAGCAGTTCGTCCGCGACAAGCGCATCGAGCACAAAAAGTACATCCGCAAATACGGCGACGACATGCCCGAAGTGCGCGATTGGAAATGGCCGTATTCATGAACACCGCCCCGGCTGTCCCGAGAAGCCTGACCAGTCGGCAGCAAGCAGTCGACCGCGGGCAGAACCACAGGGCGCTATCTTTCCGTGCTTTGCTGAAGCATTCCCCCGATCAGCTTTCGAAGCCCGTCGTGGGACTCCTGCGACTCCACGCCCACTGCTTTACGCTTTCTGTGACGAGAAAGACCGGCGCGGCGAGCAGGAACATGAGCCCCCAATCGGCCCATCCCAACGGCACGGTGTGAAAAGCCTGCCGCAGGAACGGGGCATGAACGACCGCGGCCTGCAGGGCAATCGATCCGGTCCAGGCAACGAGCAGCCACGGATTGGAGAAAAAGCCCACGACCGAGAGCGGCGCGCGCAGCGAACGGAAGTTGAAGACATTCATCTTTTCCATAATGACGATTCCTGTAAACGCCATGGTCTGCGCCAACGCTACCGCCTGCTCAGCGCCGCGTTCCAGCGTATAATGGAAGAGCCAGAGCGTTCCAGCGCCCATGGCGGCGCCGAGCGAAAGAATCAACACGGCCCCGAGCCGATCCAGTAGGGGCGCGCGCGGCGGGCGCGGAGGCTGGCGCATCATGCCCACCTCGGCCGGCTCTAATCCCAAAGCTATCGCCGTCATCCCGTCGGTGACAAGGTTCATCCACAGGATCTGCACGGGCAGAAGAATGAGCGGGCCGCCCAAAAGGATATTGACGAAGATCGCGATGACCTCGGCGGAATTGGAGGAGAGGAGATAGCGAACGAATTTCTGAATATTGTCGTACTGGCGCCGGCCTTCTTCCACCGCGTTGATGATCGAGGCAAAATTGTCATCCGTCAGTATCATATCGGAGGCGCCTCTGGCGACGTCAGTACCGCGTATCCCCATAGCGATCCCAATGTCTGCCCGCTTGAGCGCCGGGGCATCGTTGACCCCGTCGCCGGTCATTCCGACCACGTGGCCCGTCGCTTTGAGCACGCTGACGATTCGCAGTTTGTGCTCGGGAGTGGTGCGCGCGAAAAGCACATCGCCACCAAGCACGGCCTGCAAGCCGGCATCGTCCAGCTTCGAAAGCTCGCTTCCAGAGATCGCCCGATGGGCGCGCAATCCGATCCGCCGTGAGATCGCCAGCGCCGTCGCCGGGGCATCGCCGGTAATCATGATGACCCGGATGCCCGCACTGTAGGCCAGCTTAACCGCATGCGGCACCTCAGGACGCGGCGGGTCGATGATTCCCACGATTCCAAGAAGCGTTAAATCGTTTTCGACCTCTTCTTCCTGTAGGGCTATTCCGTCTGGAAGAAAGCGGCGCGCCAGCGCCAGCGTTCTAAGGCCTTTCTCAGCCATACCAAGATACGCAGCCTCAGCGGCTCGATGGTCGCTATCGGTGAGCTTTCGCTCGCGCGAGCCGTCGAGCAAGCGCGCGCAGCGGCTCAAAATGACCTCAGGGGCTCCCTTGACGTGAGCGACGAGCCCCTCCGCCCGACGCTCCAAAATCGTCATGCGCTTCCGTGTGGAGCTGAACGAGTACTCCGCCACCGACTCGGCCCCGTCTCCGGCGCTCAGACCTGCTTTACTGGCGGCGACAACCAGCGCCGCTTCCGTGGGCTCGCCGATCTCATGCCATCCGGTTTCGTTTTCATAGATGCGCGCGTGGCCGCAGCGAAGCCCGGTATCGAGAAGCGCCATCAGGTCGCTGCGTTCGCGCGGATCGAGCGCTCGACCGTTCGCGCTGAACTTCCCCAGAGGAGTATAGCCCACCCCGCTTACGGCCACTTCCCCGGCAGACAACCAGATTTGCTGCGCGGTCATTTGGTTCTGCGTGAGCGTCCCGGTCTTATCCGTGCAGATCACTGTCGCCGATCCGAGGGTCTCCGCGGCGTGCAGCCGGCGCAGCAGCGCTCGTCGCTGAGCCATGGCCCGGATGCCGAGCGCGAGGGCGATCGTCACCACCGCCGGTAGCCCCTCGGGGACGATGGCCACGGCGAGCGAAACTCCGGTGAAAAACATATCGAGGAGCGGTCTCCCCAAAACCCAGCCGCTCGCCGCCACGGCGGCAGAGATTGCAATCGCCAGTATTCCGAGCTGCCGTCCGAGTCGTCCGAGTCTGCGCTGGAGTGGCGTAGCTTCCTCCCCCACGCTTTGGGTAAGCCGGGCAATCCGCCCGAATTCACTGGCCATGCCGGTCGCTACGGCGACACCTCGGCCTCTACCGTGGGTAATCGCCGTTCCCATCCACACCATGGAGGAGCGCTCGGCGACGGGCGCATCGGCATTAACCGGTGTGACGCTCTTGTCGACCGATTCGGACTCTCCGGTCAGCGAAGACTCATCGGCTTTGAGGTTCAGCGCCTTAACCAGCCTGAGGTCAGCAGGGACCCGATCTCCGATTGCAAGCAGGACCATGTCCCCCGGAACCAGGCTCGACGCCTCCACTCTCCGTTCGTGCCCGTCGCGCAAGACCGTACAGCGGGGCGCCAGCATTCGGCTGAGCGCCGCCAAGGCTCGCTCCGCCTTCCACTCCTGCACAAACCCGAGCACGCCGTTGAGTAGGACGATGGCGAGAATGGTCAAAGCGTCGGTCACCTCGCCGATGCTCAACGCGATCGCGGCCGCCACTACGAGGACCAGGATGAGCGCGCTCACGAACTGCCTTGCGAAGACGACGTACCACCCGGTCCCGCTCGCGGTCTCGAGCGTATTGGTACCATGCCGACGCAGCCTCTCCGCCACTTCCCCACGACTCAACCCCCGCTCCGGAACGGTTTTCAGCCGTGCTATGACATCCACCGCATCCAGAGCATGCCAAGCCTCGATATCTTGACTCCTTTCGTCCATGAAACAATC
>JACPFH010000208.1 GCA_016183075.1 Deltaproteobacteria bacterium
CCTTCTTGACGCAGAAACTCTGCGTGAGCGACCGTTCAGAAACGACAGTGCAGAGTTGCAGAGGTGACGGTGGCGATCATCTCGCGCTGGGCTGTGGTGAGGCGAGACTCGCCGCGCATGATCTCCCACATCAGCTCCGCCGTGTGCCACATGGCCTTGGGATTGAGGCTGTGTAGCATCGGCGGGCTTATCGGGGGCCCTCCGGCATCCGTGTTGCGCTCCTGGATGATCTTTTCGCCTTTGCGCTGCTCTCCGAGCTTCCGGTATACCTCTTTCAACTCCCCTTCGGCCTTATCCTCGGCGATGACCTTGATCCATGGCATATTGATCTACTCCTTTTGCCTATCGTGGCACAGTCAAACGGTCGGAGAGATTCTTCGTTGGGGCTGTGGGCCGGAATAAAGCACTGACTTGAGAGTGTGTCAAGTCAGGAAACTTTCCTGACGTTGCTTACCCGTACATCAGATTGACATGAGAGAACGTTATCGGATAGTCTCACGTAAAAGCTGTCGGCGCTTAGCAGTCAGCTATCAGTCAAGAGCTGAAGGCTACCTTAGTTACGCTGAACGGAGAGCCGCTCGCCCTGTCAGAATAGTTAGGCGGCAGCACGGTGTTGAAAAACCCTGATCTGCGGTGGTCTTACTGCTTGGCACGGGACCTGCCCTGCCTCCAAGCTTTTCCCGCTCTCGTGTTCAATAATGTCTCTTCTAACACTTGAGAACGTTTCGAAGAGTTTCGGTGGGGTTGTTGCTGTGCGGGGTGTCAGCCTGGAAGTTGCGGCGGGCGAAGTCCTCGGCGTTATGGGGCCGAACGGGTCAGGAAAAACAACCTTGTTCAACCTCGTGAGCGGGGCGCTCGTTCCCGATAAAGGCGAGATTCGTTTCCTCGGCGAACCTACGACCGGTCTTCCCCCGCATCGGATTTGCCGCCTCGGTCTTGCTCGGACCTTTCAATTGGTGCGGCCTTTCCTCGGTCTCACAGCGCTCGAAAATGTGCTCGTCGGGCTGGGCTATGGTTGTCAAAGGCTAACCGGGAGTGCGGCTAGAGACAAAGCCGAGCAGTTGCTGGCTGCTGTAGGCTTGGATGGCCGCTCGAGCCGGCTGGCTCACACCCTTACAGTGATGGACCGCAAGCGGCTGGAGCTGGCCCGGGCCCTTGGCACTTCGCCCAAGCTCTTATTGTTGGATGAGTTCATGGCCGGCCTGACCCCGGCCGAGACCGAGCAGGCCATAAACCTCATCCGTTCCATGCACGATCAGGGACTGACCGTCATTCTCGTAGAGCATATCGTCTGGGCGCTCCTTGACCTTTCAAACCGCATCGTGGTCCTGAGCGCCGGGGAAAAGATTGCCGAGGGTCCACCGGCTGCCGTGGCGAAAGATCCTCGTGTCATCGAAGTCTATCTTGGAGGAAGCGCTCCGGCATAAAAGATGGGAGCAGTTCAAATCGTTCAAGTAGTTCAAACCGTTTAAGTCGTTTAAGACCCTGAACCTCTTTGTAACATGTCGAACGTTTTGAACGGATTGAACGATTGGAACGAGTTGAACGAATAGAATGATTGATCATGCTTGAGGTGGAGCGCCTGGAGGTTTCCTATGGCGCGCTTGCGGCGTTGCATGGGGTTAGTGTCACGGTCCGGCCCGGGGAGATGGTCGCCCTCGTTGGGCCTAACGGCGCCGGGAAATCGACGCTTCTCAAAGCGATCGCCGGTCTGCTTGCTCCGCGCGCCGGCGCGATTCGATTTGAGGGAAAGCCTGTCAGCGCTGAGCCGCCGCAGCAAATCGTCGAGCGCGGCGTTGCGCTGGTTCCTGAAGGGCGTCGTCTCTTCGCCCGGATGACGGTTCGGGACAATCTCGAGCTCGGCGCGTTCACCAAGCGCGCCCAAAAAGAGCGGCGGGCTCGGCTCGAGCGGGTCTACAACATTTTCCCTCGTCTCTTCGAGCGCGAGCGTCAGCTAGCCGGATCTCTTTCGGGAGGCGAGCAGCAAATGCTTGCGCTGGGGCGCGCCCTCATGGGCCTGCCACGGCTGCTCCTTCTCGATGAACCCTCGCTCGGATTGGCGCCACGGATTGTCGAGTCGATATTTTCGATTCTCGCCGAGCTGCATCGAGAGGGGATGAGCCTGCTCATCGTGGAACAAAATATCCAAGCGGTCCTTACCTTGGCCGAGCGCGCGTACATCCTCGCCAGAGGAGCCCCCTCGTGATTCTTGCCCAACAGCTCATCCTGGGCGTGCTGGTTGGCGGCCTTTACGGGCTGGCGGCCGCCGGCCTCTCGTTAACGTTCGGCGTTCTTCGAGTCTTAAACGTCGCGCATGGAGAGCTTCTGATGCTGGGAGGCTATGGAACTTTCTGGCTCTTCGCGCTGTGGCAGTTCGATCCCTTCCTCTCGCTGCTCGGCGTCGGGCCGGCGCTGTTCGTTCTCGGACTCGTGCTCTACTGGGCGCTGTTTCAATTCGTGGTTAGAGCTCATGAGGAGACTCGCATCAAGAATTCGCTTCTGATCGGATTCGGCCTCACGCTGGTTTTTCATAGCCTGGCGATTCGTCTGTGGACGGCCGACGAGCGCGCGGTGACCACGGATTATGCCGGCGCCGTGCTCAAGGTCGGCATTTTCGCAGTCCCGATTGTTCGTCTGGCCAGCCTTGCGCTTGCGTTCGTCGTACTGGCGGCCCTTCACCTTTTTCTTGGCAAGGCCCGCTGGGGCCGCGCAATTCGAGCGACCGCCGAAGATTGGGAGGCTGCCGCCTTGATGGGGATCCCGGTCGGGCGCGTGTACCTTCTCGCCTTTGCCCTCGGAACCGCGCTTGCGGGTGTTGCCGGAGGACTGGTGAGCGTCTCGTATTCCATCAGCCCGTCCATCGGCCTTGAGTGGACCTTGAAGGCCCTGATCGTCGTGGTGCTGGCCGGGCTTGGATCGCTTTTTGGCAGCTTCGCTGGCGGCATCGTGCTCGGGCTTGCGGAAGCGACGAGCGTTGTCTTTCTCGGCGGCCCGTACCGCGAGGTGGTGGGACTCGTCCTTTTTCTTGCCATATTGCTGGTTCGCCCTCAGGGTCTTTTTGGGAGCCGCGGATGAAACTCCTTGTGGCAGCGATTGCGCTCGCCGCAGGATTCGCGGCATTTCCCCTCCTTTCCCAGCGGGGTGACCTGCTCAACCTCGGGATCCAAATCTTCCTTGCCGTAGCCCTGGCCGAGAGCTGGAATCTGCTCGGCGGCTATGCGGGCCAGATTACGCTGGGTCACGCGGCTTTCTTTGGCATCGGAGCGCTCGTTACCCGAGTTCTCTGGGTGAATGGCGTTCCGCTATTCCTCGCGCTGGCCGTCAGTGCGCTGCTGGCTACGGCGGCTGGTATCATCATCGGCGGTCCCGCCTTTCGTCTTCGGGGCGCCTACTTCGCCATTGGCACGCTTGGCCTCGCGGAGATCCTGCGGATCACGGTCGGGAATCTCATGCCGGAGATCTCCACGATCCCCGCTAAGGAGCTTCGCTCTGGCGCTAGCGGGGCTTTGCGTTGCGGTGGTTGCGGGATTGGTTCGGTCCCGGGTCGGACTCGGGATGCAGGCGGTGCGCGAGGATGAGGCGGCGGCCGAAGCCTCGGGGGTCGGGGCGTTTCGCCATAAGCTCCTGGCTCTGGCGGTGTCCACGGCTCTGGTCGGGCTCGCTGGCGGAACCTTCGCCTATTATCATGTAAGTTACTATCCGCAACACGCCTTTTCTCCTGCCTGGACCTTTGACGCTGTCCTTATCGCTTTTATCGGTGGCGTAGGCACCATCCACGGGCCGGTGTTGGGTGCGCTCTTTTATGTCATCCTGAGGGAGGTGCTGGCGGTTCAGTTGGTCGAGTTACATCTGCTGATCTTTGGCAGCCTATTCGTTCTTGTCGTGCTGTTTCTCCCGGGCGGTCTCGTCGAAGCGTGGACCCGCGCCCGCCGCTTGATCATCCGAAAGAGCCAACCCTAGACCGGTAATGCACTGTCCCTATCAACGCGAACGGTAGTGGGGTAGTCTGTCCTCGTGATCTGATCCTTACAGCTCGCGGATCGCGTCGAACTGAGCGGCGTAGTGGCTCGGGTCGACCCGAGCCACGATGAGGGTGAGAACTTTGGATGTGAGCGCCTCCTTCAGCGCACCGGCATACTCTGCCTCGGTACCGACAGTGGTTCCTCTGCCGCCAAAGGCCTCGGCGATCTTGATGTAGTTTGGACTCCGGAACTCGGTGCCCACTATCGCTAGCTCCTTGTATAACGACCGCGCGTAGGAAACCGCTACAGGCGAAGACTCAGTCGGTAATCTCGGCTCGCCGTTTGCGCACGGCCGGCGCCGCCATCGCGATCAGGATCAGGATCGTGGCGACGATGAACCCGAGGCTGATCGGCCGCGTGACGAACACCGAGGGATCTCCGCGCGACACCTGAAGCGCCCGCCGCAGGTTTTCCTCCACCATCGGCCCCAGCACGAACCCGAGCATCATCGGTACCGGGCTCAACTCGAGCATTCTCCAAACGATGCCGAGGATGCCGAAGATCGCGATGAGGTAGATATCGAACGAGCTGTTGTTCACGCTGTAGATGCCGATGGCGGAGAACACC
>JACPFH010000209.1:0-5382 GCA_016183075.1 Deltaproteobacteria bacterium
TTTCCACGTGACCATCCCCTATACGCTTTGGATTGTTGATATCCTCATCCCACTGCGCAGGATTGGCGGCGATATATTCCCGAATGCGGTCCCATTCCGATTCATTGCGGATCACGTGTTCGTAATAATTCCGCTGCCACAATCTACCGTGAAACGGATGCCAATTATTTTGAATAACGTCATGCCGAAAACGTGCCGTTGTCAAGGATTTAAAACGATGCACAACATCCGCCAACGACATCGTAGGGGCAGGCCCCTGTGCCTGCCCTGGAACCCCAGGAACCGGGCAACCACGGGGGGTTGCCCCTACAATATGGTCATCCATTAACACGATTATGCCGTGAATGTGGTTGGGCATCACCACAAACGCATCAATATCGACACCGGGATAATGTTGTGGCAATTCATTCCAGACCGATTGGACCATCTGCCCCCAATCATTCAACCGCGTTGTCCCGTCCACGATGTCGCCAAACAGACATTCCCGGTTCTGAGTGCAAATGGTCACGAAATACGCTCCGGGCTGCTTGTAATCGTACCCCTTTAACCGAATAGAACGCCGGTGATTCTTATCTGGGTTAAAACCCATCACTGCCCACCCCAGCGGTAACCTAGGCCCATAAAGATCTCTTTCAACTCTCCGTCCAACCGGGCAGCTTCGCCTTCCAGTTTTGCCAGTTCATCGAGTACCGTTTGCACGTCTCGGTGCTCGGTAGCTGCTGCGGTCTCGATATAACGAGAAGGGGAGAGGTTGTAGTCGTTCTTGGCGATCTCTTCGACGGCCACCATCTTCACAAAGCGCTCTACGTCCCTACCTGCGTGAAAAGCCTCGGCGATTTTCTTGACTGACTCATCAGGGATAAAGTTTTTGGGGCGGCCTTTTTGGAATTCGTTGCTGGCGTTGACAAGGATGACTTTGCCTTGGCGGTCCTTCGGTTTCTTCTGGTTCAAGACGATAACCAGCCCGGCCGCAGTGGTGTTGTAGAAGAGGTTATCCGGGAGGAGAATCACCCCCTCAATCAGGTCATTTTCAATAAACCAGCGCCGGATAACCTTCTCTTTATTTTCGCCTTGGCTGCCGCTCCCACGGCTCGCGGCGCCCGTGTCGATGACTACAGCGCCGCGCCCATTATCCTTGATGGACGCATGCACATGCTGGAGCCATGCCCAATCGGCGCTGGAGCCGGGCGCGAAGCCGCCGCGCTCTGTGAAGCGCTCGAAGGGGTCATTTTCGTAGGACGCCGGTTCGAAGTTGTCCTGGTTCCACATCGGGTTGGTCACCACGATGTCAAATTGCCGTAGGGGCGCAGCGCGCTGCGCCCCTACATGGAGGAATTTCGGATTGGTCATGGAGTTGCCGCGAACAATCTCCCCCTCCATGTCGTGGATGACCATGTTCATGCGTGCGATGGCGAAGGACGAGCCGGTTAGTTCCTGACCGTAGAGTTTTAGGGGCCGGGCAATTTCTTTTTCACGCTCTTTGAGCGCAAGCTGGCACTTGATGAGGAGTCCGGCCGAGCCGCAGCAAGGATCATAAATCTCTTCCCCCTGCTTAGCCTGCATCAGGTAAGCGATGAGCCAACCCACTTCTTTCGGCGTAAAGAACTCGCCTGCGCTTTGCCCTTGACCTTCGGCGAACTTGCGCAAGAGATACTCGTAGGCGCGGCCGAGAAAGTCGGGCTCCACATCCTTCAGGCCTAAACGGTAACGGGGATCGCTCAGAAGCTCGATCAGACGAGAAATAGCCTCGTCGCTAATTTCTCGCTCACCGTTTCTTGTCTCGTTATAATCGACGATATCTATGACGCCTTGAAGAGAGGGGTTGGCGTGCGCGATGGCACGGATGGTGGTCGTGAGCTGCTCGCCTAACGTCTTGGGCCTCCTGCTCTCAGGCCAGTCAAACTTCTTACGGCCGCTTACAACAGCCCAAGTTGCTTCTGGCGGGATGTAAAAGCGCACAAGACCGTGGGGGTCGGCTTCCACGACCTCTCGGGCGGTTTCTTCGGTTCCATACATCTCCCCCAATCGTGCGATCTCATCGTCGAAGACGTCGGAAAGTCTCTTAATAAAAACAAGCGGCAGGATATAGTCTTTAAATTTCGGTGCGTCCTTCTCGCCGCGAATGGAACAAGCCGCCTTCCAAAGAAGACCTTCCATCGACTTCGTGTCGAGCGGCCCGTCCTCCTGACCTTCGCCGACCTCTCGCGTCGCGCGTCTGCGGCGCGTTCTGGTGGGCGCGGCTGGGGCCAGGGCCGGAGTTATTAATGGGAGATCAACTTGGCCCTCCGTGCCAAAAAACCTATCGTGGAGGTCTCTATAGTCCGGGCCGAGTCGGAGAAGAAACTGTTGGATCGCGTGGAGGGCAAGACCATCCGGAGCGGTTTTACCCTTTTCCCAGCGGTTGATGGTAGGAAGAGAGACTTTTAAAGTCGCCGCAAGCTTCTCTTGGCTCAGGCCGAGCCGACCACGAAGATCGCGGACTAGGGACGGGAAATCCGGCGGCTTTGCCATAAGCGAAGGTGACTATAAGAACTATCATGTGATAAGTCAAGTGCGATGATGAAAGCTGTTTTTATGCTTTGCCTTAAGCTACTGATATTACGGATGCTTTACCCCTTCGGCCAGGCGCGAATTTCCGAGTCGGCGCGCAGTTTTTTCGGGTCGTAGATCTCGTAGTGCGTGAAGGCGTCGACCTTCCGCCGTGGCTTGGCCCTGGGCCAGCTACGGGCATGGCCGATCGGGACGGTCCACAGAAGGCGCAGCGGTTGCGGCACCTGGAAAAGTTCTCGAAGCTCGGGCTCCACTTCTTCACGCACGGAGACCCACACGGTCCCGAAGCCGAGAATTGCGGCCATTAGCATCATGTGCTCCACCGCGTTGGCAATGCTTGCTTGGAAGAGCTTCTCCCGGTCCGCCATCTGGCGGGTGGTCAAGTACGCTTTCATGGTGCGCGGGTCGCCGCACACAAGGACTAAGACGCTCACGTCGCCGACGTAGTCCTTTTTGAGGCCTTTGTAACGGACCGGGTCTTCACGTTTTCGCTGCTTCCACTCGTTGTCATAGATCTCGCGCACCCGTTTCATTTTTTTTCGGTCGCGTGTCACGACGAACTCCCACGGTTGCGTATTGGCTCCGGAAGGGGCCCAGCGGGCCGCTTCCAGGATCATGGCGAGCTGCCGGTCGCTGATCTTACCGGACTTGTAGACCCGTACGCTTCGCCGTTTTTGGATCGCTTGGAGAAGATTTTTAGCGTTCATAGAGGTCCGTCTATATCATCCTGGCTGTTCGAGGGCAAAGCGCGCGTGGCTTGAAGGCGCATCCGAATACCTATAATATTTCGTGATTCGAGCGCTCATAGGAAGCTTTGGTGTTAGAAACCGAGCACACATTGCGACGACTGCTTACCGAAAGGATCCTGCTCTTGGACGGAGCTATGGGGACCATGATCCAGTCCCTCAGGCTCGACGAGAAAGATTTCCGCGGCGAGCGCTTTGGCGCGCATCCGCGCGCGCTCACGGGTTGCAACGATCTGCTTTCACTCACTCAACCGCAGGCAATAGCGAAGATTCACCGGGATTACCTCCAGGCGGGCGCGGACATTATTGAAACCAATACTTTCAACGCCAACGCTGTCTCTCTTTCCGACTATGGCCTGGAGCACGAGGTCTACAACCTCAACGTGGCCGCGGCGAGGGTCGCGCGCCGGGCGGCCGGAGCGATAGCCGGGAAGGATCCTGAGAGACCTCGCTTCGTAGCGGGAGCCATCGGCCCGACCAATCGCACGGCCTCGCTCTCGCCGGACGTCAACAATCCGGGCTACCGGGCGGTGACTTTCGATCAGCTCGCGCATGCCTATTGCGATCAGGTTCGCGGGTTGCTCGACGGCGGCGTGGATCTTCTTGTGCCCGAGACGACCTTTGACACGCTGAACCTGAAAGCGTGCCTGTTCGCGATCGACAAGATCTTTGCGGAGCGCGGGATCCGGCTGCCGGTGCTCGCCTCCGTAACGATCACGGACCGCAGCGGTCGCACCCTTTCCGGCCAGACGCTGGAAGCCTTCCTGACTTCCATCGCTCATGCGGAGCTTCTCGCTGTCGGGATCAACTGCGCTCTGGGGCCGCACCAGATGAGCCCCTTTGTGGGGGAGCTCTCACGGCTCTCTCCGCTTTATACTTTTTTCTATCCCAACGCCGGCTTGCCCAACGAGTTCGGCGGTTACGACATGGGCGCGGAGGAATTTTCCACGGCCCTGGGCGAGTGGGCCAAGGAGGGTTGGGTCAATCTGGTGGGAGGCTGCTGCGGGACCACGGTTGAGCACATCGCCGCTCTGGCTGAGGCGGTCAGGGATGCCCGGCCCCGCATTCCTCCACGCGCCGATGGCTTTACGGACCTGAGCGGTCTGGAGCGGCTCACGATCCGTCCCGATTCCAACTTCATCATGATCGGCGAGCGAACCAACGTGGCCGGCTCGCGCAGGTTTGCGCGGTTGATCCGCGAGGAAAAATACGAAGAGGCCGTGGAGATCGCCCGCGCCCAGATCCAGGGCGGCGCCAACATCATCGACGTGAACATGGACGAAGCGATGCTGGATTCGGTAACGGCGATGACGAAATTTCTGTGCCATGCGGCCGCCGACCCGGAAACCGCCCGCGTGCCCGTCATGATCGATAGCTCTAACTTCGAGGTCATCGAGGCGGGTCTCAAATGCGTGCAGGGAAAATCGGTGGTCAACTCGCTTTCGCTCAAAGAGGGGGAAGAAGAGTTCAGGCGCCGGGCCCGGCTGGTCAAGCGCTCCGGGGCGGCGGTCGTCGTCATGGCTTTTGATGAGGCAGGCCAGGCAACCGACGTGGAGCGCCGCCTGGAGATATGCAAGCGGGCGCATAAGATCTTGACCGCGGAGATCGGCTTCGATGAGAGCGATATCATTTTTGACACGAATATACTCGTCGTGGCCACGGGTATCGAGGAGCACAACGACTACGGCATCCATTTCATCGAGGCAGCAAAGCGTTTGCGCGATCTCTTTCCCCGATGCCATATCTCCGGCGGGGTCAGCAACCTCTCTTTCTCTTTTCGCGGCAACGATGTCGTCCGGGAGGCGATGCACGCGGCCTTTTTGTACCACGCGATCCGGGCGGGGATGGATATGGGGATCGTCAATGCCGGGCAACTCGCCGTGTACGAGGAGATCCCGCGGGACTTGCTCGAGCGAGTCGAGGATGTCCTCTTCAACCGTCGCCCCGATGCCACGGAGCGGCTGCTTGAGGTTGCCGAGCGGGTCAAGGGACCGAGAGAGGTCAAAGAAGAGATTCAAGCCTGGCGCAGCGAGGACGTGGAGCACCGGCTCTCTCACGCCGTGATCAAAGGAATTGACGATTACGT
>JACPFH010000209.1:5405-7717 GCA_016183075.1 Deltaproteobacteria bacterium
AGGAGGATTTAGAGGAAGCGCTCAAAAACTACGAGCGGCCGCTTCAGATCATCGAAGGGCCGCTCATGGAAGGGATGAGTGTCGTCGGGGATCTGTTTGGCGAAGGCAAGATGTTTCTGCCGCAGGTGGTAAAGAGCGCGCGCGTGATGAAAAAAGCGGTCGCGTATCTGACCCCGCACATGGAGACGGAAAGAGCGGGGATGGCCGAGACCAATCATCGGGCGAAGCTCGTCTTTGCAACGGTCACGGGGGATGTGCACGATATCGGCAAGAACATCGTGGGGGTAGTGCTGGGATGTAACAGCTACAAGGTGATCGACCTCGGCGTGATGGTCCCCGCCGACCGGATCATCGAGACCGCGATTCAAGAGCGGGCCGATATGATCGGCCTAAGCGGTCTCATTACGCCCTCTCTCGACGAGATGGTTCATGTGGCGAAGGAGATGGACCGGCGCGGGCTCGCGGTCCCGCTGCTCATCGGCGGGGCGACGACCAGCAAGCGGCACACCGCGGTCAAGATTGCCCCGGCCTATCGGCACGGGGTCATCCATGTCATCGACGCCTCACGCGCGGTTGCCATCGTCGGGAGCCTGACGAATCCCCGGACCCGCGGAGCGCTCGAGGAGAAAAACCGCGCCGAGCAGCGGGCGATTGTGGAGCAATACGAGAACAAAGCCGCCGCGGATTTGCTCACCTACGAGGAGGCGAGGCGGCGAAGGATCCATATCCAGTGGGACGAATCCCAGATCGCCGTGCCGCAGTTCACCGGCAAAAGGAAGCTGGCGAACTTCCCGCTTGAGGAGCTCGTGCCGTATGTCGACTGGTCGCCGTTCTTTCACGCGTGGGAGATCCGCGGTCGCTATCCCGATCTCCTCGATCATCCCGTACGGGGACAGGCGGCGCGAGAGCTTTTCGCCGGCGCGCAGGAGCTGCTCGGGGAGATTGTCGGTAAAAAACTGCTCACGGCGCACGCGCTTTACGGCTTCTATCCGGCCAACAGCGAAGGTGATGATATTGTTCTTTATGCCGACGAGCACAGGTCGCGCGAGCTTGCGCGGTTTCGCACCTTGCGCCAGCAGAAGGAGAGCCAGAGAGGCAAGCCCCAGTACGCGCTGGCTGATTTCATCGCTCCGCGGGAGTCGGGCCTCTTGGACTTTATCGGCGTCTTCGCCGTAACGGCCGGCCACGGCGCCAGCGACCTGGTCGAGCGGTTCGAGAGGCAAAACGACCATTACAACGCGATCATGGCTAAAGCTTTGGCGGACCGGCTCGCGGAGGCTTTTGCCGAGTATCTCCACAAGCGGGCGCGCGCGGAGTGGGGCTATGGAAAAGATGAACATCTGAGCCCCGAAGAGCTGCTTGCCGAGATGTACCGCGGGATTCGTCCCGCCCCGGGGTACCCGGCCTGTCCGGACCATACCGAAAAGCGGATTCTCTTCGATCTCCTGGATGTGGAGCCGGAGATCGGAATTGCGCTGACGGAGAATTCCGCGATGATTCCGGCCGCTTCCGTGTGCGGTCTTTATTTCGCTAACAGGGAGGCGCGCTACTTCGCCGTTAGCGCCGTCGGTAGGGATCAAGTGCAGTCCTATGCCGGCCGGAAGGGGATGCCCATCGCGGAAGTCGAGCGCTGGCTCTCGCCGATTCTCGCCTACGATCCTGCGGTTTCCGTCACGCGCTCCGGCCCTGAACCTTCTTGACCTGTCCTGAGTTCTGGGGTAGTGTCCGGCTCGGATTCTTACCCGGCGCTGTGCGTGAAGCCGTAAACTATCCGCGAATGAGAGGGTTCTTTTGGTGTTCTCACCACGGAATCTCCTGCCATGCTGATGCTCAGGGGTGTGAGTAAAGTTTTCGGCACTCTCGATGACGGCGCCTACCAGGTAAAAGCTCTGGACGATATTTTTCTCGAGGTTCGAGAAGGGGAGTTCTTTTCCATCATCGGACCCTCGGGGTGCGGCAAGTCGACGCTTCTGAGAATCGTTGGCGGATTGATTCCCCTTTACGACGGCGAGGTCAGCGTGGGGGGAGAGCGGGTGGAGGGCCCTCACCCTTGGATCGCCATGGTGTTTCAGGAGGAGTCGACTTTCCCCTGGAGGACGACGCTCGGCAACGTGGAATTCGGTCTCGAGATGCGCGGCGTCCAGGGGGCTGAGCGCAGAAAGAAGGCGCTCGAGATGATCCGGCTGGTGGGCCTCAAGGGATTCGAGAGCCGTTATCCCTCCGAGCTTTCCGGCGGCATGAGGCAGCGCGTCGCGATCGCCAGAGCGCTGGTCATGGAGCCGAGAATTCTCCTCATGGATGAGCCGTTCGGC
>JACPFH010000216.1 GCA_016183075.1 Deltaproteobacteria bacterium
ATCCCGAAGCACCTGCGCCCGCTCGTCGGCAATCACATCTTCGGCTGCGACATCTGCCAGGAGGTTTGTCCCTACAACGTCAAAGCGAGTCCGACCGCCGAGGAGGCCTTCTCTCCACGCGAGGGCCTGTATGTCCCTGACCTCATTCCGCTTCTTTCTTTGAGCGAGGAGGAGTTCCGTCGCCGCTTTCGCAGCAGTCCCATTCTCAGAGCCAAGCGGCGAGGCTTTTTGCGCAACGTCGCCGTCGCTTTGGGAAACTCGAGGCGGCCCGAGGCGGTCCCGGCACTCACGCAGGCGCTTGCTGACCACGAGCCTATGGTCCGACAGCATGCATCTTGGGCTTTGGGCCAGATCGCCTCGCCACAGGCGCGCGCGGCGCTGCGCCAGCGCCTGCAAATTGAATCCGATCCCGAGGTCAGAGAGGAGATCGAAGAGGCGATAAGACTCCCCGGTGAAAACACCCGAGTTGCCGCATCTTGACTTGCATATAAGTGCAGATATATATTTGGTTATTAGCTTGATAAGTGGAGGAATCCGATGGAGAAGATCATCCCTATTTCGGACCTGCAGACGCGGGCCAAGAAGATAGTTGAGAGCGTCAAGCATACGCGGGACCCTGTGGTGATTACGCAGAGAGGTAGGCCTGCGGCCCTTTTGGTCAATTATGAAGACTACGAGGGAATGGTAGCTACGCTTGAGGAGATGAGCCAGCCGGACTGGAGGGAAAGGCTTGCGGAGGCTGAGCGGGACTCTAAGGCCGGAAAGGGTATAGAGCTAGGGGAGTTTAAAGCCAGAAGGGCCAGACGTGCCAAGAAAGGTTAAGCTTCTCCCCCGGGCTCAAAAAGAACTGGAGGCCCTCCCCTTCGCGATCCAGGATCAAATTATCGCCAAACTCGATCTCCTTCGCGATTTTCCCGAAATCGGCCCGGCCATGTTCGATGCCTTCCAGGGTTATCGGGCACTTTTAGCTGCAAAAAACAGTTATCGGACCGTCTACCGGATCATTTCTAATGATTTAGTCGAGGTAGCCTATATCCGCCATTGTGCCAGGCAAACGCGCCTCCGCCTCATCAGGGGGAAAGAGTAGAAACGGCGCAGTATACGCGGCGGGGGCCTTGGGCCAAATAGGCTCGCCCCAGGCGCGCCCGGCGCTGTGGCAGCGCCGAGAAATCGAATCCGATCCTGAGTTTTGGACGAGAGGCCCGGCAAGGGGAAGTCGGGATTGTTATTAACAGCAAGTATTACGGAATATCGCGCTACAACGTTCCGAAAACCTAGGAGGGTGCGGAGATGGCTAAAAAGGTAGACCGTATTGGCAAGATCCTTGGAGCAACAAGGCAGTTTTCTATAAAGACTAGGGCTGCAGGTCCACTCGATCTAGTTCAGTTGAGAGAAGAAATCAATGAGCGGCTTGAGTCCAGGGGAGGGAGGCCTAGCGATCCAGAGTGGGCTTTGCGGCGAGTTATTCCCCTAAAGAGATCATCATGGAACTTCTTAAGGGAGAAGAGCGGAGAATTGCAGGTCAACCCCGGTCACCTTGCAGCGATCATTCTTGAACGTGGAATCGAGTCATTTAAACGCCGCCGACACGGAGCAAAATCGAGAAAGCCGCTCGCAGCGGATTAGTAGCGCCGTGTGCCTCCCGCTGCTTCCTCGCCCGGGAGGAATTCAGAGTCTCAGCAAGAAGGGCTAGAGGAACAGCATTATCGCTTTTCTGGCGAGTCACGATCAGAGAGCTCAGGCTGATGGGGGTTGATGAGAGATGGGCTCGGTTTCTTTTGTTGGATGGGAGACATGTCGAAGAACTCGGACCGACCGATGCATCGCTTATGCGCTGCGCTAAAGACGCCAGCGAACGCGCCCCCATTCTTACACACGACGAACCACTATGGGGATTGTGTCATAAGGAGAATCTTCCCTGCATGGTTACGAGCGAAATCCTGCGTTGGATTTACACGACTTAATCGGAAAGATGGCCCCTGGGGTTATGAACGAATCCAAGCACCGTTTATTCAACCCTGGTCTGAAAACGCCGGTGCGGGTTAGCCGAAACTGACCGATTTCCTTTAGAATTTAGCCCTTGACGGGGAGCCGCCAGTTGGAATAAATATGGCCCTAATAATTGAGCCAGATTCGCTAGGTGGGGGTCCCTCGACCCGGCTTCATCCTGGGTTCGTTTTACATTAGCCCGGCCTGGGCCCCCCCCATCCGGGTTTTTAATTTGGGGGTGCAAGAATTGAGG
>JACPFH010000217.1 GCA_016183075.1 Deltaproteobacteria bacterium
CACAGTGGTACCGCCGCTACCAGACGTGTATCCCGCTTCCTCAAATTCCGGGTTCATCTGCCGGAACACGGGGCTCAGCATCAAAAAGGCGCTGTTACTGAGTCCTATGCCCGTGACAAAAATCATCCCGGCCATCGTGTATATATTGAGGGGACCGGTAGTCCCTTCTAGGGCGAAACCGCTCCGCAGAACGTGGTTTATCCAACCAAGACCAGGGGAGAGCAGAAGGACCCACCCGAAAGCCTTTAACATGGTGGGGACCGCAAGGGATGCCAGCATCGCCGTATATATCCACGAACGCAAAGGCAGATCGGTTCGCTCCACCAGAAACGCCATCGTAGAACCCAGCGTCAGTGATAAAAGGAGAGCCCCGACGCCGTAAATGGCGGTATTCGCCAATACCTGAAGCATCCTGGGGCTCGAGAAAATGAGCCAGAAATTGTCCAGAGACACGCCTGGGTCCAAGGGAAGCGCAGTCGGAGGCCGAAGACTGGTAATGAACAACACAACAAGCGGGGCGCCGAGCAGAACAGCGACCACAGCAGCGATGAGCGCTGTCAGCAACCGTCCGCGTGTTTTCAAGCCCAGTGTAGTGCGCACAAGCCTGTCACCTTTGGTGTCGAGTACCTCAGGGCATATCAGCTTGTCAACGACTCACGGCCGCGACAATCCGATCCATGTTTCCTGAATGGCGAAGAGGAAGCTGGATTTTTCTTAGCCCAGCGGCTGGCGCGCGCGCACCTGGCGGGCGATGAACGCTTTGATCATATCGATGGCGCGGTCCGTCTGCGGGCCCGGTTTGGCAACCCAGCGGTGCTCGGCCCCCGGGAACACCTCGTAGTCGATCTCGCCGCCGGCCGCCCGATACGCAACGACGAACTTCTCTTGCACCGTGGGAAGCACGTTGTCGTCCAGTTCACCTTGCAGGACGAACATCGGCGGCAATGCGAGCGCTTCGCCGCGCTCCAGGGTGCGCTGCGGGTTGCCGTCGAAAATGTTTTCCCACGGGTTGAAGTAGATTTCGCTGTTCTTGATCAGGTTCTCTCGCTTCATTTTTTTCGCCTGCTCGTAGCGGGCGAAGGGGTCGCTGATCGGGGAGCGGACCACGGCGTAGGTCAAGGTCGCGTCGAGGCGCGGCGCCTCGGGTAGCTGAAGCGCGGTGTAGCGCGAATCGTGCGGGCGCATAGCGCATAGTTCAATCACGTGGCCCCCGCTCGAACTCCCCAGGGCGCCGACGGTCTCCGGATCGCCGTTCCACTCGCGGGCCTTCGCCTTGAGCCAGCGGATCCCATAGTTCGCGTCCGCCACGGAGGCGGGGTAGGGGGCTTCCCTGGCCAGGCGCACATCGATCGCAACCACCAGGATGCCGCTTGCCGCCAGCCGCTCGTCCATCGACGCATTGGCCGTGCGGTCCTGCTCGTTCCACGCGCCGCCGTGCACGTCCATGAGCGCCGGAAATAGGCCCGCCGCCTGGGGTTGGTAGATGCGGGCCATCAGGGCCCGCGCGGGATCGCGCCGATACTCCACGTCCCAGACCTTGATCTCGTGCTGCTTCGAAGGATCGTAGACAACCGCCATCTTTTGGCCTCCTGTCGGCTTTCTCTCCATCGCCCCATCATCCCCGCTTCCCCTTGGATACATCCCGGCAGGTTTGCGTGTCAAGGCGTCTCAGACTCTACTTCGAAAAGTGCGCCGGGACTCCCAATCCCTCCGCTCCAAGACGACGGCAGACAGCCGACGGTCGACGGTCATCCGTCTGCGGTCATCGATTGACTGTCACCGGTCGGCGGTCGTCTGTCTGCGGTCTTCTCTAGGCCACCGTTATAGCAGGCAGCGCAGGATTGAATATGACTTGCTTATTTTTCTCGGATCGGGGTAAAAGGTGGCCATGAAAATCGCGATGATTGACGACTATCAGGACGCGTTCCGCACGCTTCGCTGCTACGCGAAGCTCGATGGCCATGAGGTGCTCGTCTACAACGACACGGAAAAGGATCCCGCGCGGCTCGCCGAGCGGTTGAAGGATGTCGAAGCGGTGATCTTGACTCAGCAACGTTCGCGTTTTCCGCGCGCGGTGATCGAGCGTCTGCCCAAGCTCAGGCTGATCAGCCAGACGGGGCGTAACGCGGGACACATCGATGTCGAGGCATGCACGGAGCGCGGGATCGCGGTCTCGGCCGGCGGCTCCGGTAATCCGAGCCCCACCGCCGAGGTCACATGGGGATTGATCCTCGCCGCGCTGCGGCACATTCCCTACGAAGTCCGGCGCTTGAGAGAGGGGCACTGGCAATCGACGCTCGGCGTCGGCGTGCGGGGAAAAACGTTGGGCATTTATGCGCTCGGTCGCATCGGCAGCCTCGTGGCCAATGTAGGACGCGCGTTCGGCGCGCGCGTTCTGTGCTGGGGTCGAGAGGGATCGCTCGCGCGCGCGCGAGAGGCCGGATATGAGGTGGCGAAAAGCCGCGAGGCCTTCTTCGCCGAAAGCGACATTGTGAGCCTGCATCTGCCGCTTAACAAGGAGACCCGGGGCATCGTCACCCGTGAGGATCTCGGGCGGATGAAATCCACGGCGCTCATCGTCAACACAAGCCGCGCCGGGCTCATCGCCGAAGGCGCGCTGGTTGCAGCGCTCAAGGCGGGGCGCCCGGGCTCTGCAGCCGTGGATGTTTTTGAAGACGAACCCGTGATCGGAGCGGCACACCCGCTCCTCACAATGGATAACGTCGTCTGCACGCCCCACCTAGGTTACGTGGAGCGAAACACCTACGAGGAATACTACGGAGTGGTGGTCGATCAAATCCTCGCCTACGCAGCCGGCAGTCCCATCAACCTGGTAAATCCCGGAGCGCTCGGGAAGCGGACGACAGATGACCGATGACCGGCGACCGATGACAGCCGACCGATGACCGGCGACCGATGACGGGCGACCGACGACCGCGGACGGACGACTGCAGACAAACGACAGCGGGCCGTCGACCGTCGGCGGTCTGCCGTCGTTTTGGCGCGTCATATAAGCCTATCGTTTCACGACGTTGATCATGTTTTTCGTGTCGGCGGCG
>JACPFH010000007.1 GCA_016183075.1 Deltaproteobacteria bacterium
GTCCGTATAGTGAATCTGGTTCTAAGAAAATAAGTCGCACGCAGATTTTCCTGTGGCATATTTAGACCAGGTGGCCGCTCGTGGCTAAAAAACTGCTTACCGAACAGGAGCTGCGTGAGCAGGCAGTCCGGGCCTTGGCCGACAGGCTAGGTCCCGTGGACGCATTGCGCTTCCTTGCGCTGGTTTCTCGCGAGCCCTTTGATTACCAGCAATGGCGGAAAGACTGTTTTTCGCGCTTTAACGTGGACGAGTTGCTGAAGGAGGTTAGGAACCATCACGGCGGTAAAGGTTCTTGAGCGTCATCTTTCACCGATTGGCACGAGCACGACTCACGATCAAGGCTTTTGCCTCCCTGTTGCCTCTCGCCTCTTGACTGTTTTCCGGTTTTGCCCTATTTTACGCGGAAATAACTTCGGCTGGGTCTCCCGATCCGGCCTGCCTGCCGGCAGGGAGGTCACATCTTTGATTCCACACCATCGCCCGGACTGGGTGTCCACAGCCGGACATTTTTGCTTACAGGGATGCCCTGTCCGACGCAAATTCAAGATTCAAGATTTGTCACGTAGTGTATTCATGGAAGGTTGTTCAAAAAGACTTGACAAATCCTCGGTAAGCCAAGAGAATCCCGGCGATCATCAGGACTGATGAACAGCCACTCTTGATAATAATTGAGACGTGGGCCAAACAAAACAACACAAACTCGACAAAGAGCACGAGTCGCGAATCCGCGATGTGTCTCAGCGCTTTTTTAGCAGGGGAAAGCTCAACGTGGCCGAGATCTTTCTCAGCTTTAGGCGAAGTATACGACCACCCTTAAATACAATTGGTGCAGCTGGTGGATAGAGCAAGTTCGCTAGAACGGGCCGCGGCATCTGTTCAGTCTTAGCGTTGGGCATAGTCACCTCTCGGTAGGCGCCATAATCCGAGTAAGTGAATTTGTTTTTGAGGGCCGGCCACGCAAAACTCAAAATCGCCGCTATCGGCCCAGGACAGCGGGGGCAGGACCTTCAATCTAGACAATCTTCTCCAAAAATAATTGCACACATTACCCGCAACGCCAACGCTGTAAAGGTTCGGTTGGCGCAGGTCCTTTCCGTCAATATCTGGTCGACGGCGAAGTGGTCAAGAAAAGGTTCGCGTCCTCTTTTCCTCTCCAAGACTCATAGCAGCGAATCCGCCAGGGGTGCAAACCTGGTGGTCGTTGACCTTTACCGGAAACCGGTTTTGCAGTATCGTTTAGGATCTCCCATGTTTGCCGGTCAAGCTTCAGCCGACAAATACACCGTGCGCGGCTACTGCGCTCTCTGCACGGCGCACTGCGCCACGATCACGACGGTTGAGAACGGGCGGGTGGTAAGGCTCGATCCTGATCCGGACCATCCCAACGGCGGCGTGATATGCGTCAAGGGCAAAGCCGCCCCCGAGCTCCTCTATCATCCAGAACGGCTTAATTATCCGCTCAAGCGAACCCGGCCAAAGGGCGATTCCGACCCGGGATGGGCGAGGGTGAGCTGGGATGAGGCCCTGGATGCGATCGCAAAGAAGTTGCTCGAAATCAGAGAGCGCCACGGCGCGCGCGCCGTGGCCCTTGCCAAAGGCACGCGCAGCGGCACTTCCGTCGACGACGCCGAGCGCTGGCTTGGACGTTTCCTCAATGCCTTCGGCAGCCCGAACTGGGTCTCCACCACGCACGTTTGCAACTGGCACAAAGACACCGGCTTCAGCTACACCTTCGGCAGCAACATCCCTACACCCGATCTGAAAAACAGCAATGCATTCTTGCTCTGGGGCCACAATCCAAGCTCCACCTCGTTGATTTTGGCTCACGACATCGTCACGGCGCGGGCGCGCGGAATGAAAATCGTCGCCGTCGATCCGCGCAAAGTGGGCATTGCTAGTCAGGCAGACATCGCTCTTCAGGTCCGGCCCGGCACCGACGGAGCGCTTGCCCTGGCGTTGATTCACTGTTTGATCGACGAGACATGGTACGACACAGACTTTGTGCGGCAGTGGACCAACGGCCCGTTCCTGTTGCGCCGCGATACGGGAAGGGCGCTGGCGGAGGCTGACCTCGTCGAGAGCGGGAGCCCGGATCGCTACGTGGTCTGGGATGACCGTACGGATGCCGCCGTGATCTACGACGCTGCCGGCGGCGGCTTCGAGAGAGACGATGTGCGGCCCGCGCTCTTCGGCGCGAAAGCGCCGCACGGGAAGGATGGGAGGGAGATTTTGTGCGCGCCCGCTTTCGAGTTTCTCGCCGAGCTCTCCTCCCGCTATGCCCCGGAGCGTTCCCAGGAGATCACGTGGGTGGCGGCGGAAAAAGTATGGCGGGCAGCCCACCTTGTCGCCCATAGCCGGCCCGTGAGTCTCTACATGTGGAACGGGATTGGGCAACACACCAACGCAACGCAGGCCAACCGGGCAATCGCTACCCTCTATGCCCTGCTCGGCGATATCGATCGGCTGTCAGCCGGGGGGAAACGTGGTTTTTCCCAAAACGCCGGTGAATGACGTCGGCGGGAAAGAATTCTTACCGGAAGAGATAGCCATGCAGCGGATCGGAAGGGAGCGAAAACCGATCGGCCCGCCGGCTAAACCGGGAAACTGCGCCGCCTACGATATCTTCACGGCTATCCTCGAAGGCAAGCCGTATCCGGTCAAAGCGCTGCTCAACTTCGGCTCCAATACGGTGATGTCCACCGGAGACTCGCGCCGGGCGCGAGAGGCCTTCTCCGCCCTGGAGTTCGCCGTCGCCACCGAGCTTTTCATGACGCCCACGGCGGAGTTGTGCGACTACGTGCTTCCGGCCACGAGCTTTCTCGAGATGGCGAACGTGGCTTCCGGCTTTGACCACCGGCCGCAAGGGAAACTACACCTCCAGTACCGGCCGGCGGTGGTTCCCCCGTTGGCCGAAAGGCGCTCTGATACATGGATTGTCTTCGAGCTGGCGAAGCGTCTCGGATTGGGCGATCGGTTCTGGGAAGGCGATATCGAGGCCGCATACGAGTATGAGCTGGCGTCCACCGGCGTCACGCTAGAAGAGCTGAAGAAATCGGGCGCCGGCATCACGCTCCCAGCCAAAGCCCGCTATCGAAAATTTGCCGAGACCGCCGATCAGGGAAGGCCCCGGGGTTTTGCCACGCCATCCCGCAGGGTTGAGATCTACTCCCACACCTTCGCCGCTCATGGCTATCCGCCGATTCCTGACTTCGTGGAACCGGCGATCGGTCCGGTAAGCCGGCTGGACCTCGCTAAGGATTACCCGCTGGTTCTGACCAACGCCAAGTTCACCACCTTCATTCACAGCCAACAAAGGGCTCTCCCGACGTTGCGCAGGGCGTCGC
>JACPFH010000243.1 GCA_016183075.1 Deltaproteobacteria bacterium
AAAATAAAAGACTCCCGACCCCTTAAATTCCCTGGCGGTCGATCTCTTGCTCCATCGCGCTCGTGTCCGTGCGGGCGTCGCGCTGCTTCGCCGCCAGTATGCGGTCAACCAAACTCACAATCGGGGTTTTTTTGTATGTCGGTCGGGACACGATGGGAGTATACGGTTAAAGCTGGTTTATCAATCTGGGAACGGTGCCATTCACGATTACTGATAGTCGCCCTCTGCCATATTGCGTGTTCTTTCCTTGATGCCAGTTGTGATAGCGAGCAGCGACGATTGCCTTATCCGTCTGCCACCAGAAATCGTAAACACCAGCTTCCTTAGTTTCTTGGAAGAACACGAATGAGGAATAAAAGGGGGGTTCATGTTCCTTGCGGGGATGGCCCTGCCGCCTATTCAGCTCGGTGGGATGGGTCTGGCTGTAGTTCTGCTACGTGTGATTCTACTCACCCTATTGAGCAACATCGGGAAGTGTCTCCCTTTAGCTGCCTATGGTAGCGAAGCTACAATTCGCCAGCGTTTAGCGCTTAGTGTGGGGATGTTTCCTCGGGGCGAAGTGGGTATTGGGGTGCTGCTGGTTTCCCTTGAGATCTTTCGTCAAAAGAACATGTTGGCGGTCCCGGGCATCCAGGAGAGCATAACCGTTGGCGGCCTGAGCTTGGCCTTAAACCTCGCTCTGACCGGTTTCTTCATCCTGGTAATCATTCGATTGCTCGAGCGACCCGTCTCCCGGCAGCGGCAATAACGTCCGGCTTCAGGCGCGCGCCGCACGCGGTGCGTCGCTCTGCAAACCGTTGTTAGCCACCGATACATTATTTCGGGGACTTTGGAGACAACGACAATCGTGCCAAGATTCCAAACGCGACCCTATCGCTGAACGCGGCGAGGAAAGCTACTGCCGCGAGGAGATGATCGTGTTCGATCTTCGGATTTCCGTTCAAAACCAGTACGCCCCCAGCGGCAAGGAAATAGATGACACCACCAAGTGTTGTTCCTACGAACGGCTTCGTTAGCACCCAAATATAGAGCTGTGCTTTTTCCTCAGCCGACAGCTTGGGGTAACTGGCGAGTCTGAACAAAGCACCAGCCACCGAACCGAGAAGCGCCCATTCGAGTACCAACTGTGGAACCCCGATTAGCATCCAGTCGCTCTTATTCCACGTCACGTAAACCCACGTTGCGAGTACCACCAAGGCCACGATCTGGTACGCGATTACTATTTTCAGTAAGCGCTTGAGAAGCTCTTCGCTCAAAACGTCATGTTCCATCGCTCACCCTCCGGTGGCTAACTAGTGAGTCAATTGGTCAACGTTGCACAGCTGCCGAATTTCACAAAACACCGGCGATTCTCCTGCCTTCCCAAGGACTTGTCAAGTCCGTCCTGCGACCTACGTAGCCGACAAACGCTGACCAAGATAATCCCAATATACCTGCAATGGAATCAGCATCTATGGGAGCAGTGAATCTGCCGGGCTAAGAACTCCTTTGCCTCCCCGATTAAGGACGTGTGTGTACACCTCGTAGTCGTGACATCGTTATGCCCTAACAGCTCTTGAACTGTTCGGATGTCGTAGCCGCCTTCAAGCAACTACGTAGCAATGCGTTTGAATCGTTCGATTCGTTCGAGCCGTCTGAGTCGCTCGAACGGTTATCGGGGCCTTTTAAACTTCTGGCCTTTCATAGAGCTGTTCTTCAGATAATCCACATGGTTCGAGGATCCTTGGAACCGCTCGAACGGCTCAAACGACTGCAACGACTTGAAGCGCTTGATCCAGTGGATATATGCCTTGGAGCTTTCGGAGAAACCCGTGCTAGTCCCGTCTCATTTACGGCCTTTTCGGTAAGCCGCTAGTTGGGCGCGCAGCCAATCGGCGGCGGGTATGGCTTGACGTGCCCCGCAACGAACCAGGTAGGGCCGCCCGGTCAACAGACTCTTTGTGGCGGCCAGCTCGATAAAATCTTCCGCGCTGTGTATGTCGCTGCGAAAATAATCATACTTCTTTTGAATATGCCGCGCGGCGGCTTCGGAATCGCGCTCGGTGCCATTACGTATGAAAGCGCACCGGGAAGTCTCCACGAACTTTAACAGATGGTTAATCTGCTCGGACACTTCAGCCCCCAAGGCTAAACCCGGCAAGAGAGCTGCCAATGCCAGAGCGCAGAGAATAACCGCTCCACTTCTCGTTCGCCGCATAACGGACAAGTGACGTCACACCTTCGCCCTGACGTCCGGCGCTGCCATCTTCCATTCCTCTTGCTGGTACTGGAGTTGATAGAGACGATAATAGATGCCGCGCTGCTGGAGCAGCTCGGCATGGGAACCGACCTCCCGAACTTCGCCGCGGTGAAGCACGATGATCCGGTCGGCGTTACGGATCGTGGAGAGGCGGTGGGCGATGACCAGACACGTGCGGTCGCGCATAATCTTTTCCACGGCGTCCTGTATCAGCAGCTCGGTCTCCGTATCCACGCTTGAGGTAGCCTCGTCCAAAACCAGAATCTCGGGTTGAAACACGAGCACTCGGGCCAGAGCCAATAGCTGCCGCTGCCCGGCGGAAAAGTTGCTGCCGCGCTCCCGAACCTGAGCGTTGAAACTGTCGGGCAGGCGGCCGATAAAACCGGCTGCGTTGGCATGACGGGCGGCTCGCTCGATGCGTTCTTTCGGGATCGCCTCATCGCCAAGACAAAGGTTGGCGCGGATATCGCCGGAGAAAAGAAACACATCTTGCAGGACCACGCCAATGCGGCGCCTCAGCGCCTGAAGGTCCCAGTCGCGCACGTCCACGCCGCTCACTTTCACCGAGCCGCGCTGGATGTCATAAAAGCGACTGAGCAGCTTGATGGTCGTGGTCTTGCCCGACCCGGTCGCTCCCACCACCGCGACCTTCTCCCCGGGCTTAACCCGGAACGAAACCCCCTTGAGAACGGGCTCCCCCGCGTTATAGCTGAACCAGACATCCTCAAAGGCGATCTCGCCTCGGAACGGCCGCGGGATCACTGGATTGGCGGGGCTGGAAATCGTAACCGGCGTATCGAGCAGGTGAAAAATTCGCTCGGCGGAGGACATGGCCGATTGCATCACCGCGTACTTCTGGCTGAAGTCGCGCAGCGGCACGAAAAAGCGGTGAATGTACTCCTTAAAGGCGACCAGGGTTCCAATACCGATCACCCCGTGCAGCACTTCCCCGCCGCCGTACCAGAGCAGAAACGCCACGCTCACCGAACCGGCCGCCTCCACCATGGAGTAGAGCGCCGCTTCATAAATGTTGGAGCGCTGGAGCGCGTCGCGGTGGGCCGAGTTAAGCTCATCGAACTCCCGATAGCTCTTCGGCTCCCGGGCGAAAAGCTGGATGACGGCCATGCCCGAAATCGCCTCCCCCAGATAGGCATTGATCCGGGCAATCCTCTCGCGAATGAGGCGGTAGGTCTGGCGCGCCCTGACGCGGAAGAAATTGATCGCCAAAAGCATCACAGGGATCAAGGCCAAGGAGATCAGGGCCAGCTCCACATGCAGGTAGAACATGATCACCACGATCCAAACGAGCATGATGAAGTCGGAGATCAACGTCATGACGCCGGCGCCGAACATCTCCTGGAGAACGTCGACGTCGGTGGTCATGCGCGTGACCAGCCGCCCGACCGGGTTCCGATCGAAGTAGCTCATGGGAAGCTTCTGCACGTGAGAGAAAATGGCGATGCGCATGTCGGCGAGCGAGCGCTGGGCGACGAACATGGTCAGATAGTAATGGAAGTAAGAGGTGATGACTTCGCCCACCACAGCGACAAGAAAAAGCGCCACCAACCC
>JACPFH010000244.1:0-2191 GCA_016183075.1 Deltaproteobacteria bacterium
AACCCCGAGCTGCCCCGTAAGCCGACCCCAGGCGTCTGCCATATGGACCGCCGCCTGCTCATGGCGAGCGTCGACGAGCTTGAAATCCTGGTCGGCAATGGTATTCAGGATCGGAAGGATGTGATCCCCTGCCAGGGTGAAAATGTTCTTCACGCCTTCGAGCTTTAACGCCTTGCAGATGAGCTGAGCCCCGCTGATGCGAGCCATAAGCATGCCTCCTCGCTGGATTCGTGATGCACCAGCCAGTCAAATCAACGCCTCCTTACCGTATGGCGCGTCAAATGTCCACTGTCTTTAACCTAGCCGGGCTACCGCAGCCCGCCGGTTTGCAAGATCCAAGACCACGCCCCGCCGTCGTAACCTTCGCGCTCTCCGCTAACCAAATTCTCCCCGCTGTTGGCCCGGAATCGTAAAGGTCAACAACGCGACTGTGATCGCCAGCAGCACCATCGCGCTGAGAGCCAGGGACCAGTGGACCCCGATCAATCCACCCAATACGCCCACGGTAACGCCGCTAAAAGCTTTCAGTCCCTGGCTGGCCATGCCGAACAACCCGATCAGACGGCCGCGCAGTTGCGGCGGCGCCAGGAGCTGCACGATTGTCTGGCCCATGGAAGAAAAGGTCAAGTTCAACACTCCGGCCGTGAAAAGAAGCAGCAGGGAAACATAGTAACTCGTGGAGAGCGCGAATCCGGCGATCGCGAGACACCACAAGATTGCACTGATCATCGCCGTGCTAACCCGCGGCGGAAGCCAGCCGCGCCCCTCCAGCAAGAACCCGCCGATCACCGCGCCCGCAGCATTGGCGCCTAACAGCGCGCTGTAGGCCAAATCGGCTTTCTCAGTGCCCAAATCGTGCGCAAACTCGGGCATCGTTGCTTGGAACGCGGTGCCGACAAAAAATGACACGCAGCCGGCCAGCACAACCATGCTAATGATCGGCCGATTACCGGACACCTCGCGGACAATTTCAAAGGCATCGCGCCAACCGATGGCCCGTCTTGCCAGCGCGGTGCGGTCGCGACTATGGCCGGTATAGGGCACCACCAGCAACCAAAGAGTCAATGGCAAATAGATGAGGGTATTCAACACCAGTCCCATCGGCGGGTTTAAAAGAAGCATCAGACTGCCGCCCACCGCCGGGCCGAAAAGAATGCCCAGTTGTCGACTCGTGGAGTTGAGTCGCACGGCGCTTTGCAGTTGCTCCGAACCGACGATATCGTGAATCAGCAATTGACTTGCAGGTAACCAGAGCACCCCCGCCATCCCATGAGTCACCAGCAAAACGCAGGCATGCCAGACCTGAATGGTGTCCGTGTAGAACAAAAACGCCCACGCCGCAGACACTCCCATGAACAGGATCTGGGCGACTTGAATGACTTTGCGGCAATCGTAGCGGTCGGCCATGGCGCCGAAATAGACCGAAAAGAACAAATGGGGCGTCCAGTGGCTGAGGACCGCGAAACCGGCGAGAACCGGTGAATGGAATTTCTCGTACAACAACCAGTAGCTGATGACGTGTTCGATATTGTCCGCCATCATGGCGAGCATCGTTGTAACAAAGTAAATTCGGAAATCCCGGTGATGGAGAGCCGCGAAGGCAACTCTTTTTCCGGCGCCTATAGCTACCTGCTGACTGAGTTGGTTCGCTGTTGATGTCATGGTTGGCACCGCGCCTCCTCGTTCCTCGCTCATTTTTTTCCTCGTGTGACTTGTTCTAACTTGCCGCTGCCACGTTCGGTGATGATCTCTCGAATCTCGTTTTGGCAACGTTCCACCGCCAGCCGTACCTGACGGATCGTCTGCTGGTCTTCCCGCTCGATGGCTTCACGCAGGCCACGCCAGGCGGTACGAGCGAGATCATCAAGCTCATCCTCAAGGAAGCCAACCTCGTGCCGGATCGCTTGAGCGGTACTTCCGACGGCAAAACGCGCCCAGAAAGCATCCACGTGCTCGGCGTGGGCGTCCAGTTCTGCACGGCCTGCTTCGGTTAGATGATAAACGCGCCGCTCCCCTTCCCGGTCGGCGCGCACCAGTCCCAGTTCCTCCAGATATTGCATGGTGGGGTAGACCGTGCCGGGACTGGAGACATACCGGCCGGCCGAGCGCTCCTCAAGCGTCTTGATAATCTCGTAGCCGTGTTTAGGTCCGTCGCGGAGTGCATCCAGCAGCACATAGCGTGCTTCGCCAC
>JACPFH010000244.1:2219-6956 GCA_016183075.1 Deltaproteobacteria bacterium
AGGACGCTCCCTCTCGTCCCCGGTACCATCCCCGCCTCGAGGGCTGCTTCCGGTCTCTGCCTCAAAACGGCGTCCGGCCCCGTGGCCACGACGACGCCCAATTAACTCGTTGCCGCGTCGCTTTGCTCGGTGTCGCATAACCCCTCCTTAATGTAATATATCACGATATATCGTGATATAATAAACATGTCGATCTATGTCAAGGGGCAACAAGTGAACTTTGGGGTCAGACCTTCCAATGGATTCCGCTGAAGAACCCCTCCACTGAGCCCGTTTGTCATTCTGAGCGAAGCGAAGAATCTCGTGTTTTCCCGGACTTGAGACCCTTCACTTCGTTCAGGGTGACACACGCACAGGCCTTTTTTCAGCAGAATCCCAATGTAAACAATCTTGGCTTTCATGCGTCGACAAAAACTCGGCTAGGAGAGCCAGTCCGGGCTATGACGCCGGATCAAAGATGCGATCAGCCTGCCCGCGGGCAGGCTGGATCAGGCGACCCCGCCGGAGCTATTTCCGGGTAAAAACGGATGGATCGCTTGCCGCGGAGGCAGAACGTGAGGGAGGTTGAATTCGCCCGTAAGAAGCTCATGCTCCGCCAGGGTGTAAGGCGCAGTCCACCTTGACTTCGGGGAGTGCGCCGCCCTAGCATTCCCGTATAGGTCAAACTGAAGCCTGCCGCGAACAAAGGAAGCATGGCCCTAGAGATCATCATCGATGGCTACAACCTAATCGGATCTGAGCGTGGTTTGCACGGCGATCTGGAAGCGCTGCGACGCCAGCTCATCCGGAAGCTTCAGGAGTACCGGCGGCGCCGCGGATATCGGGTCACGGTGGTCTTTGACGGGTGGCGCTCCGGGTGGAGCCACGAGGTGGAAGAGATCGCGGACGGGATCACCGTGATCTACTCCCGCCACGGGGAGAAGGCCGACGACGTCATCAAACGCCTGGCCCGGGAGAAAAGGTCCAGTTGCCTGGTGGTGAGCTCCGACCGGGAAGTGAGGCAGGCGGTGGACCGCGCGGGCGCGGTCGCCATTTATGCCAGCGACTTTAGTGCAAAGCTGGAGAATCTCCATCGGGAGCCGGTGGAAGCGGAGGAGCAAGACAATCTCGAAGTCCCGAGGAAGAGGGATAAGAAAGGCAACCCCAGACGCCTTCCTAAAAAGGAGCGGCGCAGGCGAGAGCGGCTTAGAAAACTTTAGGGTCGAGGTTTAACCAGCCGCGGTCTCGCCGGGGGTTTCTTTCACCAACAATTTTAGACCGCTCATCTCCCCCACTCTCTCCAGCGCACGCCGAACAACGCGTCCAGGTCCACCTTGTCGGTTCCCGGCACGCGGATCTCCTCGGGGAAATTCGCCTTGCGCGTCGCGTCGATCCCAACTTTCGTAACGATGTGCGACCCGCCCGCCGGATCATAGGAGGCCGGATCGAGCGGCGAGCCCCGGGCGTGCGTGACCTGAAACGTGTCCGTATACCAGCGCACCCGCTGGGCAATCGCGTGGATGACCTCGGCATCCTTCAGGATATCGACGTCGTCGTCGACGACCACGACGAACTTGAGGAACGGATCGGCGGCAAAAGCCGCCATGGCGGCGTTCTTCGGGTCTCCCTCGATCAATTTTTCCATCGCCACATAGCACACGTAACGGCAGCGTCCGGAAGGGGGCACATAAACCTCTTTGACCGACGGGCAGGCAAGGCGAACCGTGCTGAGGATGGCGCTCAGGCGGGTGAGCCCCGACATCAAAAGGTTGTCCGGATGGCCGACGAAGGAGCTTTGGTACAGGGGATTTTCCCGCATGGTGATGCGGTTAAAATGGACCACGGGATTGTTGCGCTGCGGGCCGTAGGTTCCCGGATACTCGCCGAACGGCGCCTCGGGGCGGCGCTCCTTGGGATCGATGTAGCCTTCGAGCACGATCTCGCAGTTAGCCGGCACCTCCAGATCCACGCCGTCGCACCTGACCAGCTCGATCGGCTCCCCGAGCATCGCCCCCGCGATGCTGAACTCATCGACATCGATGCTCGTGAAGCTCAAACAGCCCAGGCTTACCGCTGGGTGATGGCCGATCACCGCGGCGATCTCCGTCGGTCTTCCGCGCTTTAGATTTTTCTTGAAAATGTAGTGGCCGTGCGCCGTCTCGGAAAGCTGAATGCCGGCGGTGGTTTTGTCGAAAACCTGATAGCGGTAGATGCCCGCGTTTCGGATTCCTGTCTCCGGATCTTTCATCACGGTAAAGGCATGCGTAATGTATCGCCCGGCGTCCTTCTCGTGGTACTTGAGGGTCGGCAGAGCCGTCAGGTCGACCTCGCTTCCCTTGAGAACGACTTCCTTGCACGGCCCGGTGCGAACCACCGCGGGCTCGATCGGGGCGGCCTCGCGCCGGGCGTACTCGGCGGCAAACTGCCGTGGACCGGCGTCTGGTTCCAATCCGATGGCCATCGCGTTACGGTGGAAGGCCGCGTGGGTGTTGGCTACCACGGGGATCGTGGACTTTTTTACCTTCTCGAAGATCACGAGGGGAAATTTGTCCTCTTTTTCGAGCCGGCTGAGGATGGCGGTCGCCTCGAAGATCGGATCAACCTCCCGGGCCACGCGCAGCACATCGCAGGGATAATGCTCCTCTAGATAACGGATAAACCCCCTGAGGTCTTTCCCCGTGGCGGATTGCCTCAAAGCTTTGGCGGCTGCCTCCATGGACTCGCCCCCCTTATGATAAGCCTACACATATTCGGATCGGCACGCGGGGTCAAGCACGAGCAGTCCCTTTAAACGGTCCGCCAAAGCGTCCTGCCAAAGGACGGACAGGTGCACATGGGCCAGGCTCAACCGAAATTTAGCCAGGCGGCCTCAACGACGGCCACCTGGAAGCCCTTTAAACCCTTAGGAACGACCCTATCCCTGTATTCGGGATTGCGGGGATGCAAGATCCAGTAGCGTCCCCTCTCTTCTTCCCGGAGGACTTTGACCGTGGCGCCCTCCTCGTCGGGCAACCATGCCGCGACGAGTTTTTCCTTGAGCCTGTTGGGATCGCGGCGCGAAAGGTTCACGAGGATCAGATCCTCTTTCCGGAGCTGTGGCTCCATTGAGTCGCCCGTGACTCTGATCATGTAGTAAGAGGCGTTGCGCTTGAGCTTCCACGCCGGAACCCTCGCCCAGTCCTCTATTCTTGAGAAGTCGAGCGCGCTCAGCGGCCCGGCGGCGATGCGGTCCTCAATGATCGGGATCTTTTTGAAAGCCATCAGCGCTTTCTCGATACCCGGGAGTCTGGCCTGCGGATCTTCGACTTTCAGGATTTCATAGGCGGGCGCGGATTCGCCGGTCAGACCGGCCCCGCCGTAAGCCGCCCCTATTCTCCCGGTGAGAATCCACTCGATGCCCCTTCTTTTCGGGTCTAACGAGGCGATTTTCAAAAGCATCTCGCCATCGGGCACGCGGCCGCGCTCGTAGTGATTCACCGCGCCTTGGCTCACGCCCAGCAAGCGGGCAAAGGCCTCCTGGCTTCGGTCGCCCCGTATTTCTCTTATGCGCCGGCCCACAGCCGATGGGTCTAGTCCAAAATGTACTTTCCGGCTTGACATAAACTACGATCCGGACTAGCATGCGTTGGTGGGGTCAAACGGATGACCCCAAGGGCAAAACAAAAAGAAGGAAGGCCCGGAAGCTAACGAGGATCATGCTTCTCCTCTATGCTGCCGGAGCTTCTCCTTCCCTAGTGGCGAGGCAGGCCGACGTCACGCCATCGGCAGTGACTCCGGTCGCGAAAAGCGAAGGCGGCTCCGGATAGGTAAAGAAGTCCATCTGCCGGATCGCAAAAATGCCCCGTCACAAACTCCGGGCCGCCTGCCCCCAACCCCGCACAGGATGGGGCGGGCGGCCTTCAGCCCCCCGAGCTTCTTAGAGACAGGAGGATAGCCGAGTTCCTGTCTTGCTTCAATATAAAAATCACAAACACTTTGCCACTCTTTTATTTCTCCGAGCACGGCACCGAAGGTTGTGGACAACGCAGCGAAGGGTCGAAGCGATAAAGGGATGAAAGAGGAGGCCTGAACTATTGGCGGGCGGTTATGAAGAAACGCATCCTTCTCGCTGAAGACAACCCCCCAACCATAGAAGTCATGGAAACCGAGTTAGAACTTCTAGGCTATCAGGTTACAGTGGCAAGAGACGGCGTGGAGGCAGTCGAACGAGCCGCCTCGGATTCACCTGATCTCATCATTATGGATATCCTCTTGCCGAAGATAGACGGGCTAAAAGCTGTGGCCGAAATCCGCGCCAACCCGAATACACGGAACATCCCTATCTTGGCCGCAACCGCTAAAGCCATGGCGCAGGATAGGGAGAAATGCCTTGCAGCCGGCTGTGACGACTACATTGCCAAACCTTTCACCCACATAGAACTCGGGGCGAAAGTTAGAAAACTCCTGGACGCTAAACAGCAGCGAACCTAATCCATCTGCCTTCTCAGAAAGGTCGGGATGTTGAACTTGTCTTCGTCTTCCGGGCTCATGTGCAGCGCGTTGCCGTGGAAGGTCATGGTTTCCACCTCGGCGCTTCCCTGCTTATTGCGCCGCCAAGCCGAGAGATGTCGCGGATTTTAGGCGCCGAAAATCTCGCTAAAGCGCTTCTTGATCTCCTCGTAGCGGCGTTCCAGTTCATCGGGGTCCACGGCGAGCAGCTTGAGATCGGAAAGCTTGGGCTTGTCCGCGGGGTATCTCGCCTCGGGATGCGGGACATAG
>JACPFH010000241.1 GCA_016183075.1 Deltaproteobacteria bacterium
ACCGACATCGCCGCCTTAAGAATCCCGTTTGTTCATTCAGCGATCGCGGCGCAAAGACCATACATGAAGGCGAACCCGGAGGTGGGGCGCAATTTCTTGAAGGCCCTCGTGGAGGCCTTGAAGATCGGCCGCGAACAGCCTGCCGAGACCCAGGCGATCATCGCCAAGTACACCAAGATCTCCAATCCGAATCTCTTAGAGGAAGCCTACAAGAGCTTTCAGCCCACATGGGAGAAGATCCCGTACGTGAGCCGCGAGGCCGTACAGGCCGTACTGGATGTAGCCAAGAACCCCAAGGCGCGCACGGCGAAGCCCGAGGAGTTTATCGACGATTCTTTTCTGAAAGAGCTGGATGCCTCGGGCTTTGTCGAGGCCCTGTACAGGAAGTGATCGCAATGGCGCGCGTCCGAGCCGGAGTTGATGTCGGGGGGACATTCACCGACGTCGTGCTCATGAACGAAGCGGGAGAGGTCACGATCAAAAAAGTCCTCTCCACACCCGAGGATTACAGCGAAGGAATCCTCGACGGTATGCGTTCTTCCCTTGAAGAGAAGGGCGTGGAAGGGCGCGACATCGAGGCGGTCATTCATGGCACGACCATCGCGACGAACGCGATCTTGACACACTCGGGAGCGAAAACGGGTCTCATCACGACGAGCGGCTTTCGTGACGTTTTGGAATTCGGCAGGATTCGCCGGCCCCGCCTCTATGACATGGAATGGGAAAGACCCGCCCCTCTGGTTCCTCGCTATCTCCGCATGGAAGTTGAAGAAAGAATCGCCTCCAACGGAGGGGTGCTCGTTCCCCTCGACGCGGCCGGCCTGGCCCGGGTGGTTAAGGTATTGCTCGAGGAAAAGGTCGCATCGATTGCCGTGTGTCTTATCAACTCGTACCAGAATCCAAAGCACGAGGCGGAGATCGGTCGCTATCTCGCCGGAGAAGCTCCGGGCATCCTTGTCAACCTCTCGAGCGTTCTCCTTCCCGAAATCAAGGAGTTTGAACGCACCAGCACTACGGTCGTCAACGCCTACGTTCAGCCGGTGGTAAAGCGCTACCTGGAGGGTTTCGCGCGCAAGCTCGAAAGCGTCGGGATCACCTGTCCGCTTCTGGTCATGCAGTCGAACGGCGGCGTGACGCCCGCGCTTAGAGCCGCCGATAAGCCAATCCACATCATCGAGTCTGGTCCCGCCGCAGGGGTCATGGGAGCGCTTTTCATGGCGCAGCAGACCGGAATGGAAAACCTGATCAGCTTTGACATGGGCGGCACGACGGCCAAAGCCTGCATAATCGAAAGAGGAGAAGTGTCTAAAACCAACGAGTACGAGGTGGGAGCCGGTCTCAACATCGGCCATCGGATGCTGAAGGGCGGAGGCCACATCGTGCGGGTCCCTATCCTGGACATTGCCGAAGTCGGCGCCGGGGGGGGAAGCATCGCCTGGATCGCCGGGGGAGGAATACTGAAAGTGGGCCCGCAGAGCGCCAGCGCCAGCCCCGGGCCTGTATGCTAAAGTCACGGCGGAAGCGAGCCGACAGTAACAGACGCTAACGTGGCTCTGGGCTACTTGAATCCTGAGTACCTGGCGGGAGGAACATTGCCATTGAGCGCGGACGCAGCGCGCCGCTCCGTCCATGACCGGATCGCCGGGCCGCTCGGGCTCGAGCTGGTAGAAGCCGCCTTTGGCATTCATCTTATCTCGAACGCGACGATGGTGAGAGCGCCGCGGGCGGCCTCCATCGAGCGCGGGCGCGACCCCAGGAAGTTCGCCCTCGTGGCCTTCGGCGGAAGCGGTCCGGTCCATGCGGCGCATCTTGCGCGGGAGATGGAGATGACCGAGGTCGTTATCCCGCCCGCGCCGGGGCTGTTTAGTTCCCTCGGGCTTCTCTTTTCCGACCTGGAGCACTACTACGCGCACACTTTCTGGAAAAAATTTACCGACACCCGGGTCGAGGAAGTGAACGAGGCCTGGAGCGAGCTTGCAAAGCGGGCGCATGAGGATCTCGAGCGGGAAGGCTACGCCAACGAAAAAGCCCGGGTACAGGCGATCGCCGACATCCGCTATGTCGGTCAGAACTCGGATTTGGGCATCGCTATGCCCAACGGTTCCGTGAGGCTCGAAAGCCTCGCTTTGCTCCGCGAGGCTTTCGAGCAAGAGCACGAACGGACTTATGGCTATCGGGTCCCTCAGAGTCCCGTCCAGTTCGTCAGTTTGAGGGTGGTTGCTCGCGGGCTGCGGGATCGGCCACAAACATTCCGCGGCCTGGCCCGCTCGACAAATCCGCCGTTGCCGGCCGGGTTGGGAGGTCGCCAGCGACGCGCTTATTTCGGCCCGGCCTTCGGATGGATCGAGACTTCCGTCATGAGTCGTGATCGGCTCGATAACAGCTTCCAGGAAGGACCGCTTCTTGTCGAGGAATACGACTCAACGGCAGTGGTCCCCCCGCGTTGTCGTGCCAGAAGGGACGGGTGGGGCAATATTGTTCTGGAAGTCCGCAGGGCTTAGACATATGACCAAAGAGTTTCGGCGCGACCCGATCACCTTCGAGCTGATGCAGCACGCCATCGCTGCGACCGCCGACCAGATGGCTGTCACCGTAGTGCGCACCGCCAGGTCGACCGTGGCCAAGGAGGTGATGGATTTCTCCACGGCTTTGTGCAACGCCGACGGCGAGCTGGTGGCTCTTGGATTGTGCTTGCCGCTCATGCTGGGGAGCATACCTCCCGCTATCCGGGCCGTGCTGAAGCGCTATGGGGATGATTGTCACCCGGGAGACGTCTATGTCCTGAACGATCCCTACGACGGCGGCGCCCACCTTCCGGATATCTACATGTTCAAGCCGGTCTTTATCGGCAACAGCCTGCTTGGCTTCGCTTGCACGGTCATGCACCACGCCGACATCGGCGGCATTGCCGCGGGGGGCATTTCCTCGGCCGCCAGCGAGATATACCAGGAAGGCCTCTGCATACCGCCGCTAAAGCTCTTCGATCGCGGGAAGCCCAACGAAACGCTGCTGTCGATGATCCGACGAAATGTCCGCGTGCCGGAGACCGTGATGGCGGACATTCACTCGCAGGTGGCCGCCTGCGCCGAGGGCGAGGAAGGCCTGACCGCGCTGGTCCGGGAGTTCGGTTTAGAGACGACGCTGTGGTATTTGCGCGACCTGCTGGACTATAGCGAAGAACGCACTCGGGATGCGATTAAAAAGCTCCCCGACGGCGAATTCTCTTTCTGCGATTACCTGGACGATGACGGTGTGACCGCGGATCCCATTCCTATCCGGGTGACGTTGAAGAAGCTGGGTGAGGAGCTCACCGCCGACTTCACCGGCTCCGCTCCGCAAGTGAAGGGCGCGATCAACATGACCCGGTCGTACGCGCTGTCGAGCGTTTATTTCGCGGTTCGCTGTATCCTCGACCCTGACATCCCGAACAACGAGGGATTCTTTCGTCCTTTGAAAGTGGTGACCGTCCCGGGAACCATCGTGGATGCTCTGCCTCCGGCTCCCGTTGCTTCCAGGGTGCTCACCGCAATTCGGACCTCCGATGCCCTTCTTGGGGCTCTGGCTCAAATGTTGCCGGACAGAGTCCTGGCTTGCGGCGTAGCTACGGACTGCAATATCAGCGTGTCCGGCATGTATCCGGATCGGAAGCCTTTCGTTCAACTGGATTGGCTTCCCGGGTCTTGGGGTGGCCGGCCTGATAAGGACGGCATCGATCACCTGGCGGGGCTGTGCTCCAACTTTTCCAACACGCCGGTAGAAGTGATCGAGATCGAGTCGCCTCTTTTGGTGGAGGAATACGCGCTGGTGCCGGATACCGCCGGGGCAGGCAAGTTTCGCGGCGGTCTTTCGGTCACTCGAAAGTGGCGATTGCACGGGGCGGAAGAGGCTAAGGTACACATGCGCGCGGATCGGCTGAAGTTTCTGCCTTATAGCTTGCGCGGCGGTAAAACAGGGCGGCCGGCGCAAACTCTTCTCTCCTCAGAGGGCGCGATCCGGGGGATGCCGTCTAAATTCCAGGTCACGATAAAACGAGGAGACTGGATCCAGCACCAAACCGCCGGCGCGGGAGGATGGGGGGACGCGCTCGACCGGGACCCCGAAAACGTTCTTGACGACATTCGCGACGGCAGGATCTCTCCGGAGCGCGCGCGGGAGGAGTACGGCATCGTTCTTTCCCCGGATGGACGAAGCGTCGACCGGGAAAAAACCGAAGCCCTGCGGGCCACTCTGCGCAAACGGAAGAACGAAGGTGCTGGCAAAATATTCTAACTATCCACTTCCCAGCACTTCGGCGCCGTTTTCCGTGACTAGAACCGGATCTCCATGAATGGCAGCGTCGCCTGTGGCGGGCAGGGCAATATTGGGGTGCAGGACCAGGCAGTTTCCCTTCTCGACGAGAGCCTTGTGTCCCGGCGCTATACTGAAACCTTCGGCAAGGCTTAAGCCCAGCCCGTGGCCGAAACGCACCCCGGAATACTCGAACCCCTCTTCTTTGATAACAGCCATGCCCGCGTCAAAAAGCTCCTCGGCGCTGATCCCCGGTCTTGTCACAGCGAGCATTCGCTTATACGCGCTTACCACCGTCTCATGCATGGCTTTCTGCTTTGACGTGGGATCGCCCAGGGTCAGGGTTCGGCACACCTGGCCATGATAGCCTTCATAACGGGCGTTGAACTCAGCGGCAACCATGGCTCCTCGGTCAAACCTCAAGTTTCCTCGGTGGTACCCCCAAATCCATGGCAAGCCCGTACCCATATACATCATGGCTTCCTCTGCGCCCAGCTTTTTCGCCGCAAGCTCCGCTTCGGCGATAGCCTCTGCCTGGACCACTCCAGGTTTAGCCGCGTCGGAGAACACATTCATCCCCGCCTCAGATACGATTGCGGCGCGTCGAAGAAGTTCTGCCTCAGAAGGGCTCTTGGCTTGGCGAACCTGCTCCACAAGCCCCGCTGTATCTTCTAAAGTAGCACCGGTCAGCCTGCTTCTCAGTTTTTCGATAAGGCGGTAGGGCATAAACCTCATGCTGTCTATGCCTATCTTTTCTCCTGAAAAGCCGGCCTCGGACAAGGCTCCCAGAACATCCTTGACCCAGTCGGTGTCCCAAGGACCAGAAGGTGTCCCTTTCACATTGCGGACCCAGGAGCGCATTCGCGCCCAGGAGAATACGCATTCCTGAAAGCCTGCCTTAATACACAGCGTTGGTTCTTGATTGGGCACGACCACCACTATCGACAGGGACAACACGCCGGTATTGAAGAAATTGGAAAGGTAACGCACGCTCCCTCCGCCCCCCATGCGATCATCATCACAGACGAGCAAGGCATCGAGATCACGCTCTGCGATCGACCTCCATACTTTCTGGAGTCGGTCGGTAAATTCCTCTTTGTTGAACTCAGCCTCGCCCGCTATTGTCACCATGGTTACCTCCTAGCATGTTCTCTCTGGCCCCGTGGTTTGGGTCCTGTTTGCTGTAACGCGGCATAAGCCCGCATCCAGGTTTTCCTATTTGAAGCCAAGGATCTTACCATATTCTCGAGTGAGTCTGTCCACCATTTCGGCTTGGTCTGGGGTCATGTAGACGACCTTTTTACCCTGTGCATATTTGTACGCTGGTGTCCCACGTACAAAGGCGGACGTCTGACCTTGGTATTTCTCCCAGATCTCCTGCGCCTCCGGCGTCGTAAGGAATAGGGCAAAGAGGTGGCCAGTATTCACGTTGCGAGCGCTTTTAAGCACGCCAGCATTGTAAGCAGGGGAAATCACGGGCTCGATGCCTTCAGCATGGACGATGGGCGCGCCAGTCACTTTCGCCCGATGAACGAAACTGTCAGTTAACATGATCGCGACCAGAATCTCACCCAACTGGAGGCGCGTGTAGATCTCTGCCTGTGTTCCGAGGAAGGGCTGCTGCCCGGCCAGAGATTTCACGTACCTGGTAGCTTTCTCTTCACCCCACGCTGTGGCCAGGCGAGCCAACTGGTGGACCGAAGTGGTCTGGCCTAATTTTCCCCCCTTCCATTTGGGATCCAAGAGATCTTCCCACGACTTGGGCACATCTTTAATTGCGAGGACCTTACTGTTATATGCAGGGAGAACAAACTGATTGGCCAGGATAACTGTGCCGTTATCGTATTGGATCGACTTCGGATCTACGCCGAGCCTCGCGTAGTCGAAAGGCTGGTGGAGCTTTCTCAGCCATAACGTGGCGTGCTGCGCATCGGTAACGACCATGAGGTCCCACTCCGGGGGCTGGCCAGCAGCGGTAAGGCTTACTACCTTCCCCGTGTCCCTAGCCATGGACCCCCCGGGGTGGTAACCCAGCCGGATACTAAGGCCGTATTTTTTATTGAGGCCCTCGCCGAGCTTCTGAGCGCCCGCAGGGGTCAGGCTGGACGGGCCATAGAACTCTATTCTCCCTTCTTTCTTCGCTGCCGCGACCAGATCATCTATGGTGGCGGTCTGGCTCGACTGTGGCCAAACCGCTGGAAGTATGAACGCGATGGTCATCGCGAGAAAACCCGTTCCGTATCTCACGGCCTGCCTCCTCTTTGCTAATCTTTCTTATTTCACGGAATGAATATGGTGTAGCGCAGAGTAAATCTTCTCGGCTGTGATCGGCGTCTCCATGATTCTCACGCCAACCGCATCGAAAACGGCGTTGGCGATCGCTCCGGGAACCGGGCTTGTGGTTCCCTCCCCGACGGACTTGCCGCCAAAGGGGACTGGTCCTCCGGTCTCCGTGAGCACGACCGTGCGCAGTTCGGGAATATCCTTGATGTTCGGAAGTTTGTAGTCCCCCAGGCTGAGCGTGCTGAAGCGCCCCTGCTCTCCCTGGATTTCCTCGATCAAGCTGAAGCCCACGCCATGCATGATTCCGCCCTCAATTTGGCCCTGGTGTCCCAGAGGGTTGATCACTGTGCCCGCGTCATGGGCACAGGTGATCTTGAGGACCCTGACCTGACCGGTTTCCCGATCCACTTCCACCTCGGCCACCTGGGCGCAGAAAGAGGTGACCGTCCCATGAGCCTCCGCGTTGAGATAGCAATTGGCCTTGAGCGGTTCCTTCCGAGTGCCCGCGCGGGCAGCGAGCTCGGAAAGATCGAGCCCGCTTCTAGGATTCCCGCGAACTTCTACCCGCCCGCCCCGCAGTCCGAGGTCCCCTGAAGCTTTTCCCAGCACGCTGCTCGCTTCCTGCAAGAGCAGATCTTTGAGCTTCTGTGCCGCCTCCAGGGTAGCTCGTCCGGCCACATGGGTGACGCGGCTCGCCCCGGCTCCGGCTTCCGTTCGGAACTGATCTGTGTTCCCGATATTGACCCGAACCCTTTCGAGGGGCATACCCAGGATCTCACACGCGATCTGGCGCATGATGGTGTGGGCGCCCGTTCCGGTGTCGGGAATGGTCGTCGTTAGCAGAATCCCTCCAGCCTCCTCGAGTTCCAGCTCTGCGTTTGCGTCTCCGATGCCGATGTGGCGATGCGCGATACCGATTCCTCGCCCGATATTGGGTCTGGATTTCCGTGTGCCCCAGCCGGCCGCTTTTGCCGCAGCCTCCAGTGTCTCGCGGATACGCACCTGTTCCAGCGGAGTTCCCTGGGGGAGCCGGTCGCCGTCGCGCAGGAGATTTTGCGTGCGAAACTCCAACGGATCGATTCCCAACTCCGCCGCCATCATGTCCATCTGGGATTCCACGGCGAAAATGAGTTGCGGATCGCCCGGAGCCCGCGTGTGACCGCAGGGGACGCAGTTCGTATAAACGCAGTAGGAGTCGATCTTCAGATGCGGGATGTGGTAGCATCCTTGCGCTTTGGCGGCGCCCACGATGCTCACGTTCGGAATCGGCTTGAATCCTCCATAGGCGCCGCTGTTAAAGATCGCACGGGCCTGCCGGGCAATAAGTTTTCCGTCCCGGCTCACGCCGGTCTTCAATGTGATGATCGCCGGGTGGCGGGGATTACCCGCCATCAACTCCTCGGTGTAGCTCATGACCATCTTGACCGGTCGCCTCGTGAGCCGTGAGAGATGGTAGCACAGGGGAGTGTCCATCACCGCTCCCTTGCCTCCGAAGTCCCCTCCGATCGGCAGCAGGTGAATCAATATTTGCTCCTCGGGAATCAGCAGGCAGTCGGACAGAAGCTCCTTTAGCCTGAAAGGCATCTTGTTGGAGGACCAGACATGGACCCGGCCCGAATCCTCAAGCGAGACTGCGGTGGCGTGGGGTTCCAGATATCCTTGATGCATCCACTGGGTGCGGAAGATGTGCTCGAAGATGTGGTGGGCCTGGCGGAATCCATCCTCGACGTTGCCCAGTTTGTAGCCTAGGTGGGAGACGGCGTTGGGGATGTCCGGCGCGTCAGGTGGCAGGTGTTGGTAGGTGCGGAACTTCTCGTGCAGGATGGGGGCTCCCGGCTGCATGAGCGCACTCGGTCCTTGGCCAGCACGGGCATGTCGTAAATGCTGCGGCCGATAAGGACGTCCGGGATGTCGTGGGCGGTGATCACGGCCAGGACGCCCGGAAGAGCGCGGGCCTTGGAAGTGTTAATATGAAGAATCCGAGCATGGGGCAGGGTACTGCGCAACACTTTGCCCCAAATCATGCCTGGCAGGATCAGATCTGCCGTGTAGGTAGCTTTCCCCGAGACCTTCTCGGGGCCTTCCACACGGCCAACAGGTTTGCCAACGATCGCTAAGCCCACCTTTTCTCCTCCCCTCACTCGCTCAGGAGTTTTGCCTGCAACGAGTCCAAGCCCTTTGACCAGACCGCCTTTTCCTTGAAGAACTTTACGGCTCCAGGATGATAGGGGATGAATGCCTTGTCGCTCGCCACGCGGTCACGGGTCCACTCCCGCAGCGCCGGGTGAGCGGGTCCAAGCTCCTGGTTGTACTCCCAGACGACCTTGAGGATCTCGTAGGCCGCTTCCTCGCTCAAGGTTTTCGCTGCGACAAAATAGATGTCCGTTGTCAGAAAATTCGTGTCCTTGACAACGCCGGTGGCGGAACCGGCCTTGAGCACGCTCGGGAAGCTCCCGGGGTAGATTTCCCGCATGCGCCTGGCCGCCTCCGGTGTCGACACAACGGAGATGAATCGGACCCCTCCTTTGCGCGCATTCGCCTCCTCCACGGCCGGCGCGCCAACCGTGTGCCAGCCGGCATCCGTTCGCCCTTCTAAAAAGGCCTGGGCCCCGGCGTTGAGGTCCGAAACGGGAACCTTGATCACTTCGTTGTATGTGAGCCCGGCCGTCGCAAGCCCCGCCGTGCTGCTGAGCTTTACGATCGGTGCGCCGGGAAAGTCCGTGGGAATTCTTTTCCCCTTGAGATCGGCCACGGTCTGGATCTCGGAATTTTTGGCCACGTAAAAGCTGAGTTTCAAAGAACCGCCCACGGCAAGGATGCGGGTATTTCGGAAAGGCTTCTTGTAGATGACGATTCCCTTGTAAGAGGTCACCGCATCCGCGCTCGTGAGAACTCCGAGTTCCACATCGCCGGATTCCATAGAGGGGAGCCAGGCCGGCGGGCCGGCCGAGGTTTGCACGCGCACGTTCATTGGCGAATGGCGAGTGATGACCGTTGCAAGGCCTACCCCGATGGCGTTGTAAAGGCTTCCGGCAACAGGCGTCGCCAGAGTTGCCGCCTTGGGAAGATCGGCCAGTGTTTTTCCCTCCAGAGCGACCATAACGAGGATAGCCAGGCCCAGGGTGTTTCCCCAACGAGATCTCATTTTTCCCCTCCCATATTTGCGTCAGAGACTATGCGATAAAGACACGTTGTGTCAAACGTGAGCGCTGTTATTTCAAAACGGAATTGTAGTGGAGATATCAGGCGCGAGTCACTATCGGGTGCTTTTCCTGGCGGGTGGCTCAAAGACCCGAACGGATTCCGTTTTCTCGATATGCCGGATGAAGCGGTACTTGTTCTCAACACCATCCAGTCCGGCATAGGGAGCCTGCGAGCCGGGGTCGACCTTCACAACAAGGAATCCGATCTCGTTCGCCTGAAGAGCGAGATCAAGAGCCTGCTCAAACGCCTCAACATCAGTCGTCTCGCGGCCAGCCTGGATTCCAACCGCTCGCGCGATAGCGGCAAGGCTGGTGTCGCGCGCCGTAAGGGTCGGGTGCTTGCCTGCTCCTTCGTATATCCCGTTGTCAAAAACAATGACCAGCAGATTTTTCGGCTTGTAGTGGCCAACAACCGGCAGGATTGTCAACCCCATCAGCAGGCTCCCGTCTCCGTCCAAAGCGATGACCTGCCGATGAGGAAGCGCGAGAGCGAGTCCCAGGGCCATGGGAACGACACCGCCCATGTAGACGCGGTAGAGATTCCCGTCACGGTCATTTAGGGCGCATAGCTCCCGCGCCGTCGCGCCTGGACCTGTGACGACGAGTTCGTCGCCGAGCCGGGAGGTGAGCCGCCTCAAGCACTCATGCCGCGTGCTCATCTTACCCTCGGGCCGACGAGAATGGCCGCCGGGCGGCGCGACGCCTCAACCGTCATCGCGCCTCGGACGATCACGTCTCGGATCGCGCTGTCGCTGTCGACGAGAGAGTACGGGATTCCGAGAGTGTCGAGGATTGGAAGCGTCACGCTTCCTGTAGGAAAGTACCAATAGCCTTCGGACTCGCCAAAACCGCCTCTGTGGTCGAGAACCAATAACATGGGGATGCCACCGAAAATTTCCAAGTTTCGCAGGGCGTAGCTGGCCAAAAGAAGGCCGGAGTTCTCGGCCA
>JACPFH010000242.1:0-5677 GCA_016183075.1 Deltaproteobacteria bacterium
ATGGAATGCGCCATGCTCATCCGGTCAACTTTGGTGAGGATGTCCAGGGGAAGATAACTTTTGAGATCCAGGTACTGGAGGGCGGAGAGCCAGTTCGTCTTCACCCTTGCCAGCTTTTCGATCTCCGCCCTCAAGGGATCATGATTCATGAGCAGCTCGAAGACCCCGGGCGTAAAGAGCCTCTTTTTGTCGTCAGACTCGAAAAGCGTTAAGACATCCAGGTAACGGTGCGCGCCGGCGAGAGAAAAATGGCGCAGGAAATTCCGCCCTCTCACCCCCTCAGGCATCAGGTTGCCGATTCTTCCCAGGAGGCCGCGGACCGGAGAGGCCAAGACACCATAGCGCCTTTCCTTCTCTTCAACGACGTATCTATCGTACCCTCCAAAAAGCTCATCGCCGCCGTCCCCGGAAAGCACCACGGTGACGCATTCGGAGGCAAGCTTCGAGACCATATAGGTAGGAATCGCTGAAGAGTCGCCGAACGGCTCATCCAGATACCAGGAAAGATCGTCTAGGATCGCAAGGGCATCGGGCTGAAGGACCAGCTCATAATGCTCGGTGCCGAACTTCTCCGCCACGAGCCGGGCATAGCCCAGCTCGTTGTAATTCCCTTCGGTAAAGCCGATCGAAAAAGTGCGTACGGGCTTTGAGCTTAGCCGAGCCATGGTGGCCACAACGGAGCTGGAGTCTATGCCGCCGCTCAAAAAGGCTCCCAGGGGGACATCGCTCTCCATGTGCAAGCTTACCGATTCCTCAAGCAGCTCCCGCAACCGCTCCACGAAGTAGTCCTCTTTGTGGCTGTAGTCAGGCTCGAAGCGAACGTCCCAGTAGCGTTCTATCCTGAGCTCCCGGCCAGGAGAGGCGATCAGGATATGTCCCGGCTCAAGCTTGTGTATCCCTTCGATGATACCCTCCGAATGCGGCGTCGACAGAAAGGTGAAGACGTGACTCACGGCCTTCCAGTTGAGCCTTCGCTCCACCTCGGGGAGCTGCAGGATGACCTTGAGCTCCGAGGCAAACACGAGCCTTCCACCCACTTCGGCGTAATAAAGCGGCTTGATGCCCAAACGGTCCCGCGCCAGGAGGAGTTCTCTTTGCCGCTCATCCCAGAGCGCGAAGGCAAACATGCCGCGCATCTTTCCCACGCAGCGAGGCCCGTATTCCTCGTAGAGGTGGACAATCGTTTCCGTATCCGTCGCGCTGGAAAAGCAGTGACCGCGCCGCTCCAGCTCGACCCGCAGCTCCTTGAAGTTGTAGATCTCACCATTGAAGACCACCCAGATCGATCCGTTGCTTCGACCCTGCTCGGCACAGGCCTTGTTCGACATTGGCTGGTGTCCACCGGCCACGTCGATGATGCTCAGGCGGCGCATGCCCAGGCCCACGCCTGTGCCGAGATAAAAACCCTCATCGTCGGGGCCCCGATGGGCCATTGCGCCGCACATCCGCTGGAGATCCTCCAGAGAAACAGGCCTTTCGTTGAGACTCGCGATTCCGGCAATTCCGCACATCGTCCTGAGCCCTCTAACTCCGAGTTGACATTTTTTCAGCCCTAGACCTTACCTCTGACAACAACCAACAACGACCGACGACGGTCGACGGTCTGCCGGCGACGGTCATCGGTCCTCTGACCTGAATTGATGCTTCGCCTCTGCTCAGCATCAACTCTGAGCTTGCCGGATGGGTTCATTATTTTTTGTCGGATCGGGGCTAAGCTCCGTGACATCCCCGGCTCGAGACCTCAAGAAAGCCCACTTTTGTAGCCAGCTCGTAGCGGCGAACCTCTCTTCTTCGCTGAGGAGGCCGAATCCATAGATCAGAGCGACATACGACACCGTGTAGACCATTCCCGTGGCTAAGAGAAGGGGGAGGGTCGGGATCACCAGTTGTGACTTTACAACCAGGGCCACCACGCCGGCTACGCCAGCTACGGCCAGAATCGCCACCAGGCTCTTCCACGGAAGAAGCCGGGAGAGAGGGCTTCGCAGGAGAGTTCTCATCCTTACCAAAGCCAGTGCCTTGTCGACAAAAAGGGTAAAGACGGCGACCAAGGCGGCGCCCGGGAGCCCGAAAAGCGAAATGAACCAATAGGTCAAGGCGGCAACCAGCACGAGCTTTAGGGCGTTAAGCACGAGCAGAAAGCGGTTCTGAGCGTAGACCCTGAGGACCCCGTCGGTCTGGAAGGCCGCGAATAAAATGGTCACGGACCAGACCATGAAGACGGGAACGCTCGCGCGATAGCTCTCTGTGAACAAAAAGACAATAACATCCTCAGCGCTCACGAGGACAAGGGCCAGAAGGGGGAAAAAGACCAGAGCCAGCTTGCGCGTCACGTCGTGCCACAGGGCGAGCGCGTTCCCCTGCCGGCCATCCCGGAGTTCCTCGCCCATCCTCACCATCAACACGTTACTCACAGAAAGGGCCAGGAACTCGACCAAGGGAATCTGAAGACAACCCACGTCGTAGACGGCGAACGTTGCGGGATCAAAATTATAAGAGACCGTATACGAATGGAAGTTCGATTCCAAAATTGCCAGCAGAACGCTCATCTGGAAAGGCAGGGCATACGCGAGCTGTTGCCTGAACAAGGACGGATCGGGTTTCATCTCCCCGCTGAACTCATACCTGACGTAAAGAAGCGTTGCGCCAAGCCGTACGGCCGCGAACGCCACGGCCCCTATGAGGAGCCAATCCATGTGGCGCATGAGAACCACGGGAACGATCAGAAAAACCGCGCGCAGAAAATCGGAGACGGCGTAGGAGAAGGTGGCCCAGAGATAGCGCTTGCGGGATATCATGACGATCTCCAGCACGGCTGAAATCGCCATGAGCAGGAGATAGATCCCGAGAAGCGTCATATGCCTCGCAAGGTCCGCGTTGCTCAGCAGGCTTGCCACCTTCTCCCGAGAGATCTCCAGGAGTCCGAGGAAAACCAGGCCCGCAGCGGCCAGAGCCAGGATGGCATTCAGGACATATCTTCCTCCCTTTTTGGGAGCCAAGGGCAGGAAGTAAAAAAGACTCTCTGCCATGCCGAACTGGACCAGTCCGTAAAGCGTGAAGAAGATCAAAAATATCTGCTTATAAGTGCCGAACTCGGCCTGATCGAAGACCCGGACAAGGACGATCGGTATAAAAAACGTCGCCGCAAAGGCGAGGACGCGCCCCGACCCCAACAATAGAGCTGGCTTAAAGGTAGATTCCATGAGTTAAATCTCGAATTGCGAATGGCGAATTTCGAATTGTGAATCGCACAATTTCAAAAAGTCGGCCAGGCCCGGCGATGCTCAAGCTTGCAGGGACTTGCCCAGTCGAGGGCCCGATGAACCTGGCAGCTTAGCAGGGCGGAAGAAAAATGGTCCAGCGAATCCAGAGTCGAGTTTTCCCAGAGCATTTTTCGTGGAATCGTCAAAAAAGGATACATGGGATCCTGATGGCTGCAGGTCGTGTAGGCGAAGTTATAGTCCGCGGCTGCCACTGCTGCGACCACCCGAGGATTAAAGCGGCCGGAAGGATAAGCAAAATGTTCGATCTTCGTTCCGAGCCTTTTTTCTAGCTCGGCCCGGGACAGCATCGTCTCATCGAGGACCTTCTGAAAGGTTTCGTTCGTCAAGAACGCATGGGTAACGGTGTGAGATCCGATCGTGATGCCGGAGTGCCGCATCTCCGACAGCATTTCCCAATCCAAAAGGCGGAGGTTGCCGAGCAGCTCTTCTTCACTTTCGATCTCACCTTCCAAGGATTCCATGACCCGGTAAATTTCACGCTGGGAAAAGCTGTCGAGCAGCGCTCTCACCGCCTCATACGCTCCGAGGTCCCTTGTTTCCATTCTCTCGGGAACGGGCATCCCGAGTCCGACGAGGAGACGGGACAGCTCCCGATGTCTATCGCGCCATCGGGAAAAGGCCTGCGCAAGCAAATGATAGAGCTTGTCGAAGAAATGGAGCTGCGAGGTCCCAATGAGACCGGTCACGGGAAAAACCGCAGCGGGGATTCCCTTTCGCTTAAGCAGCGGAAAGGCATGGGTGTAGAAGTCGCGATAGCCATCATCGAAGGTAACTGTGGCGACGGGTTTGTCGAGACCTTCCCCCGATCGAAGCCGCGCTCCCGTTTCGTCCAAGGTGATGAAATCGAAACGTTGACCGATCCAATCCAGATGCCGCTCGAGCGTATTGCGAGTTATGATCATTCCCGGAAGACAGTTTTCTTCGCGCGCGGCCTCCTCCACCACCCTATGGTAGCCTATGACCAAAGGGATGGATCGAGCGCCGGTCAGCAAGCCCATGAGCTTGTCGGCTCCCGACAGATGCAATGCGTGCGCAACGCCTGTTTTAACAATGCGGCGAACCATCATTTCAAAGCGTAACGACCGATGACCGACGACCGGCGACCGTCGGCGGTCTACGGTCGAGGCTGTTAACGGGATTTGTCCGGAAATTGTTCAATTCCCGATTTTCACTTTGCATTTTGCAATGCATGAATAATGGGGGCCGGGTGATCCTCTTGGACCTCCTGGCCATCCCGATCCGATTTCAGGGGAAAAAGGGGCGAAACGAGTCCATTGCCGATAGCCGCCGTGGCGACCGCGTGCCCGTTGGTCGGCGCGGAGGAAGCGCCGTTCCTGCAAGCCGCAACAATTCTGCTGATGCCGTCGATCGTGGTGAATTCATCGCTGAAAAGGAAGTCTTCGGGAACCTTGATCTCAAAAGTAGCTTCCAGGAAGGATAGCAGCTCGACCACCCCGACGGAATCGACATATCCGGAATCGAACAGATGCACATCGTGGGAAAAGAGCGGATCCGTTCCCAGCACTCGAAAGCGAGAGCGAATGAATTTTTCCAGCTTCTCCGCAATGTCATCGTGTGAAGTAACCATGGTCTGTTTTCACCTCTTTCGGGAATTCGCTTGCAAAGCGGTAGACGCCCGCCCGGATGAATTGATTGAGAAGACGGGGATCTGAAACCATAAAGAAGTCGCAGAAGGCCTTCTTCAGCCACGTCGCGTCACGTCCGGAGCGCACGAACAGGGGCAGGATGCCCGTGGTTTCTTTGGAGCTTCCGATCTGCGCGCGGACCTTTGGTCGTTCCAGAGCAAAAGCGGGCAGAAGGTCGCCGGCAATTTCTCGAACCAGGAGTTGCTTCGCTTCCGGCTGGCCGGTCAGGGCGCTCGGAACGTTCAAATAGGGATCCAGCAGGCACCCGTAAGGTTGAAGGATGTCCAGACCGTGACGGTTGAAGATCCCTATCTCCCGGTCGCCCGCATCGAGGCCCCGGATCAGAGTCAATCTCAACCGATCCGGTTCCAGTTTTGGAAGCGTATAGTATTCTCTGCCGCGGTAAGAGATCGGTGTGTAGTCCGCGAGGAACTCATTCATGAGATCGCCCGTCATAACGAGAGGCGGCGGACCGTTGGGCGACTCAGCGAGATCCCTCTTCATGGCTCCGGCCAGAATTTCATTGACGACCGCGCAGTGAACGTTGAAATCCCGCCAGTCCTGGCCGTAGCACAACGCCGGTTCCACCGCCTCATCGACATCGTGAGCGGAGGCAGGCACTAACCGAAGGCCGATGCCGAGAAAGTCCGCGAGTCTCTCGGCATAGGACACATCCTCGCTCCAGGGCTCACCTCCATCCCTGTATCCATAGGTGTAAGCCGTGATGTCGGAGAAATACTGCCGCGC
>JACPFH010000242.1:5693-9080 GCA_016183075.1 Deltaproteobacteria bacterium
AGTCAGAAGTCAGAAGTCAGGAGTCAGAAGTCAGAAGTCAGGAGTCAGAAGTCAGAAGTCAGGAGTCAGAATGCCCCCCGGACAGGCAAAGGAAGATTCGTCGATCCGGGAACGCTCTGGCAAATCTCGCAAACCACAATTCCAAGTGTTGGCGAATCACTCTCGCCACGCTCCGGTAGGAGCCTTTCACGCTCGCTGAGCCAATGACCGCCTGGAAACAAGGTCGCGTCACCAGAACCTGCTCGGCGGGATCGATCGTAACAAGATGACCGGCCGGCACGGAGAAAATGGCTGGGAACGGGACGCCTCTCCTGACGAGATCGACAATGTAGTTGGATACCTGTATTTTTCCGGAGCCGTGAATGGCAAAAAAAAGCTTGTTGCAGCCGAGCGGATCACGGACCAGAGTCACCCTGTGCCCCCTACCCTCGACGGCGAATGCGTATTGGCCCCGGAGTGTTCCCGGGACTTCGAGAGCTTTCCCCTCGCCGTCCGATTCCACCGGCGGCCGGAAGGAATCTCCGGACCAATAAAAATTGTTGATTCTTAGCTGAGACTCAAACATAGGAAATAGGCGACCGAGGGGAGCGCGGGGGAGGCTGCGGACGTCCGATTACGAACGGTACGGCTCTTGGCAGAGGCCTATCGGCCGCAGCCGAGAGCGCGCTTCCCGAGAGAGCCGGGGACAGGCACCGCTTCGCAGAGCCAGTCCCCTCCGGCCACGGTCTGTTAAACCGGCCCCCGAGGGGTTTTCGAAGGAGCCGGTCATAGATCCCCTAGGACCTCTCCCAATATCCGGAGGCCCGTGGTGATCGCTTCCGCCCGGGCGGTGAGCGAAATCCGAAAATAGCCCGGCTCATGGAACAGCGTCGAAGGAAGGACGAGAACCCCGCGGGCCGCCAGATGTTCCACAAAGGCAAAGTCATTCGGGACCGGGCACTTGACGTACATGAAATAAGTCGCGTCCGCATCGCAGACCTCGTAACCAAAGCGCTTGAGCTCCCGTCTCCCCTGCCGTTGACGCTCCGCGATCAGATCGAGCGGCGGCCGGTAATCGATCAGATCGCAGATCGCTCGCTGCATGAGAGTGGTCGGCGCGCCAAATCCCATCATCCGCTCGCACTGTTCCAGTTGTTTTCCGATGCTCTTATACTCAGGCATCTGAGGAGAGACGGCGACATAACCGATTTTTTGTCCCTGAATGGAGAGGGCTTTTCCAAACGAATAAATGGTCAGGCTGCGCGGGTACGTCGCCAGGGGACTGTAGAACGCCCGTCCTCCCCACGCGCTGTGGCGGTGCACCTCGTCACTGATCAGGTAGATGGCCGTCTGAAATCTCTCCTCCGCATTTTTCAAGAGTTTCGCCAGCTCCTCCAATTCGGTTTTTGTGTAGACAACTCCTGTCGGGCAACAGGGTTGACTGAATAGAATTCCCCTCGTTCCAGGACCAATGGTTTGCGCGATCGCTTCCAGATCCAGGTGCTTGTCCGGTCCCAGGGAAACAGGGCGGATCGGTATCCCCAGATTGGTGAGGTACAGAGGATAATCGAGCCAGCAGGGCGTGAGCAGAATGACCTCGTCGTCCGGCCCGAAAAGCGTTCGGAAAATCATATTCAAAGCCGCGGTCGCCCCCGCCGTTAAAATTACATTGTGATAATCAAAACGCAGCCCGTACTCGTGGTTCAGGCTGCTCGCGATCAGTCGCCGCGTGATGGTTCTCCCGCCGTAGGGCGTGTACTGAAGCGCCAACACCCCGTCATCCGCAACCGCCTTCTCCAGCGCATCGAGAACCGGCTTCGGAGGGCCGTCGTAGAAATTGGCATACGCGAGATCCACGACCCTGTCGCCGAAACGCCGGAACGTGGAGGAAAGCATGCGATCGAAGCGTTCCTGCGGCTCAAGCCATGGATCCAATTCAGCGATGGCTTTCCACATAGCGTTGTTTGATCCCGACGCGGTCCGGCTTGCCCGCGGCTGTCAGGGGAAACTCCTTGTAGATGGAGATATCATGCGGTCGCATGTATTCGGGCATTTCATTCTTGCAGTAATCGTCGAGCGCTTCCCGGGAAAAGCCCGCCGGCTCTTTGGGAACCACGGCCAGCACGATGTGGCTATCGACCTGGTCATCGGGGACGGCAAAGGCGACCACGTGCGCGACCAGCCCCGACGCAAAGACCCAGCTCTCGATCTCTTCCGGACTCACCCTATAGCCCCTCGTCTTGATCAGTTGGTCCCTGCGGCCGACAAAATAGAGATAGCCCTCCGAGTCCATCTTCACGAGGTCGCCCGAAAAGACCACCGTTTCTTCGCGGCCGTTCCTCGAGACGGGCGAGGGATGCGGTCGAAACACTTTCGCGGTGGCTTCCGGCTCCTTCCAGTACCCGAGCGTCACGGTGGCGCCCCGATGAACCAGTTCCCCCACTTCGCCGGGCTCGCACAGTCTGCCGTCCTCATGGACAACGAGGATCTCCACGTTTGGGATCGCCTTGCCGATGGAAGAGGGCCTCAGGTCCACCTGGTCGGGAGGAAGATAGGTGGAGCGGAACGCTTCCGTGAGACCGTACATGAGGAAGATCTGCACATGCGGATGGGCCGTCCTGATTTCTCGGATCACGCCTTCGGGCAGGCGTCCCCCGGAATTGGTGATGTATCTCAGGCAGGGAAACGACATGCTCAGGAAAGGCGAATGGGCGCCGGTCAATTGCAGCCAGAGCGCCGGCACGCCGGCGATGCCGGTGACTTTCTCTTTTCGGAGCGTCCGGCAAACGTCCGCCGGAAAGAGCGAGCGCTGGATGACGAGCGTCGCTCCCGTCAGGAGGGCGGTCATGAGCTGGTTGAGGCCGTAATCGAAGCTGAAGGGCAGAAGACTGATGAGGGTATCCTCCTCGGTGAGCTGTAAATAATCGGAGACAATCAGGGCTCCGGAGACGACATTGCTGTGGCTCACCATGACCCCTTTCGGCAGCCCGGTCGAGCCCGAGGTGTAGATGAGGAGGGCCGGATCGTTTCCGATCCTGCCCGTCTCAGGAGACGCCGCCCGAGAAGGCACGACCTCGTCCATATTGATGATTCTCGTCCGGTCAAAACCGAGATCGGAAGCGTACAAGAGCTTTTTTGAGCCGGTAACCAGCAAATAGGCCTCGCTGTGTTGTAAAATGTAATCGACCTGTTTGGAGCGCAGAACCTCCGGGATGACGACTGCGACGCCACCGGCAAAATGAGTCGCAAACAAGGCCACTACGGCCTCAATCGAGCGCCGCAGATAAATCCCCACCCGATCGCCCTTTTTGAGGCCGGCTACTCTCAATAAGGCGGCATATCCGAGAGCCAGACGCAGCAGATCGGCGTATGGGACGCGCCGCTGGCCATCCACGATCGCAGTCTTTT
>JACPFH010000231.1:0-3957 GCA_016183075.1 Deltaproteobacteria bacterium
ACGACCATCCCGCCCTCGGCGCTACAGATAAGATGGGCCGCATAAAAGCTGAACAAGCCGAACTCGCCGAACGATCCCACGAGCTTCCCGTTTAAGGTCGCGCCATGGGCCTCGCAGCAATCTTCAATCACGGCCAGCTTGTGGCGCGCGGCGACTGCCAGAATCTCTTTCATCCTGCACGGCTTCCCCATGGTATGGACCACCTGAATCGCTCTGGTGCGCGGTGTGATCGCATCCTCGATGAGGGCCGGATCGATATTCAGGGTTTCAAGTTCCACATCGACAAACTTGGGCACCAGACCGGCAGCCAGAACACAGTTAGCGGTTGCCGTAAATGCCAGCGCCGGCGTAATCACCTCATCACCTCGCTCGGCCCCAAGCTCGGTCAACGCCGAGACGGCGACGATTCCCGCGTCGGTCCCAGAACTCGTCCCAATCGCGTGGCGATAGCCAAATCGCCCGGCAAAGCGAGCCTCGAACATCTGGACATTTGTCCCCTCCGAGACCCAATTGCGGCTGAGGGCCTGATCTAGATACCTTCTTGCCGACTCGCCGACCTCGATGTGACCAAAGGAAACCCGATATTCATTCATGGGATGGCCTCGGCAACAAAAAAATCCGGCATTCGTTTCGCCTCAGCGTAGCATTCAGGCGTGCCGATATCTAAAAGGCGGCCCGGGGAAAAGAAGACGCATCCTTTCTTTTGCCCCAACAGGTCTTTCAGGTTGCGCTCAAGATCGTAACTGCCTGACGGCCAAGCCGACGCCAGGTCTCGATCGATAACGTACACGCCGGCGTTCACCCACTGCCGGGTGCCAGCGCCGCTGGAAAGTCCTTGGATTTCCCCGGCGGCTCCAATGTCCAATGCTCCTTTGTTCTCTACCCCGCCGATCACATTCTCCGCCCTTACGGCTACCATCGTGAAGGCATTCCCCGCGCGCCCATGACTGCTCAAAACCGGACCCAGCGGCTGCGAGATGAACGAGTCTCCGTTGAGCGCTACAAAGACGGGCGACAACGCGAAGGTCGCCGCATGTCTGAGTGCGCCTCCCGTGCCCAGAGGCTTTTCCTCAAAGACCACGATCGACTGCGGGGCGAACTCTCGGTACGTCGCCAAGAAGTCGGTGAATTTTTCGCTCAGATGATGGGTGGCAAGGATGAAGCGACGGAAGCCTTGTCGACGCAGACTTTGGAGCAGGTAAAATAGAAACGGGCGCTCTCCCACGGAGAGCAAAGGCTTAGGCAGGCTTTGGGTGAGCGGGGCCAGGCGACTTCCTTTACCGCCGCATAATAACACGACGTCCGTAGTCTCAGGAGCTAACATGGGCTGCATACTTGGGTCTCTTCTTGCAAATCGCGGGCCGTGGAGGCTTCCTCCCAGACAGCAGTAAAGGCCCTATTTTACTCGTAGCGCTGGTTTCGGACAAGGGCTTAGCTTAAAATGAGGCAAAGCTAAGGCACCCGACGTTTTGGCCGTGTCCTTTCGAAAGCCATGAACGTTAACGAAATCCAGCGCCAAACACCGCTAAAAATCCTCTTCCTCACTTCCAGCTATCCGCGGACCCCAGACGACACTGCCGGAATCTTTCTCCGCCATCTGGCCGAGCATCTCGCAAAGCGCGGCCTGAACATCCATGTTTTAGCGCCGTCGGACGGCGCTAGCAAAACCTCGACCGCAGGTGGGATTACAGTACATCGCTTCCGGTACTTTCTGAAGCGGGCGCAGCGGCTGGCCTACGGGTCGGGGATACTACATAACCTCAGACAGAACCCATCGCTCTGGATCGAGGTGCCGTTTTTTGTTGGGTCGATGAGTTATTTTCTCATGCGGCTGGCTCGGAAGGAGAAATTTGATCTTATCCACGCCCACTGGCTGCTGCCCCAAGGGCTCGCTGCGGTTTATACCGAGCGCTGGCATCGCGTTCCCGTACTCACCACGGCCCACGGAAGCGACGCGTTTGGTGTAAAGGCCTTTCCTTTCCAAATCCTCAAGCGCAACATCCTGCACAGGAGCGCTGCCTGGACGGCAAACAGCCACGCCACGGCCGAAGCCCTGAGAGCCGATACCGAGACCACGGGGCCTCGTATTATCCCCATGGGCGTGAACGTGGAGCGATTCGGGAACGGCAACCGAAACCGCTTGCGAACCGGACTGAAGGACGATGATTTCGTCCTTCTGTTCGTAGGTCGGCTCGTGGAAGGCAAGGGAATCGATTATCTGCTACAGGCCCTCGCCCTCCTGCCCTGGACGCTACTCAACCGGACCACCCTGTGGGTGGTAGGAGAAGGTCAGGACTTGAGTCGGCTTACGTCCTTTGCTGATGACCTGGGTGTCGCGCACAGGGTTCGCTTTTGGGGGCAAATCGAGAACGATGCGCTTCCGGACGTCTATGCCGCCGCTGATCTCTTTATCGCTCCGGCGAGTGGCGCGGAAGGCCAGGCAGTGGTTCTCGCCGAAGCCTTTGCCGCCCGTCTTTGCGTCCTTGCCACGCGGATCGGGGGCATCCAGGAGGTCGTTGCTGATGGCGTCACGGGTATGTTGGTGCAACCACAAGATTCGCAAGCGCTTGCCGGCGGGATCGAAAAGCTCCTGACCGACTCGGAGCTGCGGCAAAAACTGGCGAGCAACGGCTTTCTGCGGGCACGCACTTACTTTGCGTGGGAAACGGTAGCTGCTCGCTTTGAAGACCTCTACCAAGGCATTGTCGAAAAAGCTTCTCAGGAAGGCCGCTGACCTGATTCCCCAGGCGTCACTTCCAGCTTTTTCTATCTCGCATAAATCCAAACCGTCTCACGCGTCAAGGTTTGGTAAAATCGGCTCGTTTGATCCAGGGATTCCCACTCACCCCTTGTGTAGACCAGCAGGTCGACCGGGACAGGAAGCTCTGTTGTATCCCAATGAGCGGAACGTTTCTCGAAAGGTTGGTCGGCACTTTCCATAATGATGACGAGATCCAAGTCGCTTCCCACACCCCACTCACCGCGGGCCAGTGAGCCAAAGTAGCCTACTCGCAGCACACCCGCATGTCCTGCCACAGCTTTTTGCACCCACTGCCGCAGCGCTAGCTCCGTCGTCTGTGCGTCAGGCCACCTTAGAACGGACGAAGTCAATGATCTCACTGGCATAGCGAATAGCTTCCTCGCTTTGTAACGGACCGTAATGTTCGAAAGGCGCGCCTTCGGGGTGGCTGTTCGGATACCGCGGAGGGATGTAAAAATTGTCCAAAACCCGTGCCTTGTCCATCAGCTCTCCTGGAACAACGACGCTCTGCGGCAGCTCCTGGAGAAGCTTGGCGACAACGTGACCCCAGGCCTCCTGCCCCAGATAGAGATGCAGCGCCTTCACAGATTTTTCCGCCGCTTGCTGGGCTACAAAACACGCCCACTCGTGTCTCCCGGCCTTCCGGCAGTCTTCTGCCTGCTCCAAGTCCCTCAACGCCTGCTTCAGCCAATCATGAGCACGACTTGCCATAGGGCGTGTTTTGCCTTCCAATACCCTCCTGCATAAATACCACAGTAATGGCATCCTAAAAAGGCCGGGCAGCCGATTTTTTACTGCAGGCGCCCGCCCTCCCGTTCTCGACACTACTCAATCGGACCACGGCCTTTGCCGCCCGTCTTTGCGTCCTTGCCACACGGATCGGGGGCATCCGGGAGGTCGTTGAGCATGGCGTCACGGGAATGTTGGTGCAACCACAGGATTCGCATGCGCTTGCCGGCGGGATCGAAAAGCTACTGACCGACCCGGAGCAGCGGCAAAAACTGGCGAGCAACGGGTTTCTGCGGGCGCAAAACGAGTATAGCTGGGAGAGAATCGCCGCCCGCTTCGAAGATCTCTATCGAGTCACTGCTAAAAAAGCTTCCAAAGGGATACGCTAGCCCGTACGCTGAGGACGGTCACGAGTGGCTCGCGCTCCCCCGTATCTCAGTCCTCTCTCCGTCATAAATCCAAATAGC
>JACPFH010000231.1:4015-6230 GCA_016183075.1 Deltaproteobacteria bacterium
CAAATAGCTTCCTCGCTTTGTAACAGCCCTAATGTTCGAAAGCGGCAACCCCCTGCGTGCTCCATGTCCTTCATCGCCTGTCTCAACCAGTCAATAGCCCGATTCGCCATAGGGCGTGGTTTTGCTCTCCGATGGTCAGCCAGTGTTCATTGACACAACGGCACCATATCGGGTACTCTTTCGAAAGACGCTGGATCGCGGCCATTCTTTCGCAGCGGGGTTGGCTACACTTCACTTCCGCGGTCGGCCCGCTGGTCAATGCAACGGTAGAGTTCTCAAGGATTTTGACTCGCTAGCAAGCTCCCTATCGTCGGAAAATGTACGACCTGTTTATCACACATGCCTGGCGCTACCACGAGGACTGGACGAAAATTTGTGACATGCTTAACGCTGTGCCCGGACTCGCGTGGCGGAACTTCAGCCTTCCGTGGCATGATCCAGCTATGGATCCTAATTCTGAGATCGGGGGTAAGTTCATCCGCGATTCTCTGGAAACTCAAATCATCCCTGCGCACGGCGTGATTGTTTTGGCCGGTGTCTATAGGGTAAAAAGCGCGCGCCGATGGCTCGACTTGGAAGTCGAGATGGCGCGGACACACAACAAGCCCATCATTGGTATGCCACCGATTGGCGAAGCACTGGTGTCAGATGAAGTTAAGGCTTTGTGTGACGCGACTGTGGGATGGGATGCGGCAGCGCTCATAGCGGCACTGGACGAAATTCGCGGAAGAAAAGAATCAGGAGTTCGGTAGAGCTTTGAGTTCGCGGAATAGAGCGATAAGAAGCTTGAGAACGGCAGAAGCACCAGACCTGGAGAGCCACAAATGAGCGAGACCACTATATTCCTCACTCTAAAAAAGGGCCGCAGGATTTCCAAAGTCGAAGGAACCCGGGTGACATTTAGTCCGAACCAGTGCTTCGTCTTCGACGACGGCACTGAAGACCTCGAAGCCCTGCGTGCTCTTGGGGCACACCTTAAGACTTTACCCGGCCTCGCTCTTTTTGGCCCAGGGCCATTTTTTGACTACCTGTTGAGACATGTGCCCGACCTCACGGGTCATGTAAAGTGTATCGTCTCGATAGAACCTCGCGACAATATTACGAGCCATAACCTCATCACAATCTCTCCTGGCGAACTGCCCACGGCTGTTAAAAATGTATTCCTTTGTGAGCTTCTGACGGAGCCGCGGTTGCAGATGCGCGGCCGGTTGCCATCGTCAGTGAATATTGTCGAGCCCACGATCTTGGCCGAGGTAGCAGCAGAAGCTATCCCTGCTCGGGGCTGGGTCCCGCTTCCCCGCAACATTTATCCGATCGACCTCCCGCAAATCCAGTTTAAGAAGGGAATGGACCTCATTTTGCTCGACTGCCCTTCGCGCAACTTGGCCCTGATGCCGAACGGGTTGGCGTACGTTAATAATGCGTTAAAGAAGACGTCAGTGTCGTATCAGATCTTCGACCTCGACATCGTGGCATATCATCGATTTCATCTCCGCCGCCTGTTCGACATGGGCGGCCGTATTACCCTCCCGAGCGGGAGGGTATTGCCGGAGGATCCTTGGCAAGCAGAGCATTACGACGTCTGGACAATGGCAGCTGGCTCCGCGGGTCACAATGAGATCCTCGAATTCTTCAGGCCGCTTATCAATGAAACCGTAGCACGTTTAGTAGAAGCTCGACCGAAAATTCTCGGCCTCTCAATCCAGCAGTGCAACGAGGCGATTTCCCGGGAAATCGTTCGGGGGCTCAAAGCCAAACGGCCCGAAACTGTAATTCTCGTGGGTGGTTTTAGTTGTTACAACGCAGATATTGGGCTCAGAGCCTTTCCGGAATGTGATTATATGTGCATGGGGGAGGCGGACCTCACGGTTGGTCCTTTGGTGGAAGCGCTGGCTCGCGGCGAACGCCCGTTCAATCAAGCAGGGGTGCTGTCGCGTTTCGATAAGCCGGAGGCCCTTTTTATTCCGGCGCCTATGGTACACGACCTCGATCAGATTGACTTTCCGAAGTATGAGTGGAGCAATCTCAGACTCTATCGAAATTACAACGACTATCAACTTACTCCCATCATCGCGAGTCGTGGCTGTCGCTGGTCACGCTGTACGTTTTGCGCAGAGCGCTTCTACTGGCGCATCCGGTCTGCGCAGAATTTCGTCGACGAACTCCAGTGGCTCGTTGACCAGGGCTGTTATTTGTACATGTTCAACGAGAGCGA
>JACPFH010000232.1 GCA_016183075.1 Deltaproteobacteria bacterium
CGTAATAAACCAGATTCACGCCAGGATAAACATCCCGGTATTCGAGCCGTTTGTACGTCGGTATGTTTTTCCGCCATTTCTTTGGATCGTTGCCGATGAAGTAATTGACCTTGCCCGGTAGCGCCTCTAATCCGGCTACTTTCGGATCAGGGTTAGCACCCACCAACTTCATCCGCACAACCGTTTGGAGTTCTGAGTGCTGAGGACTGAGGTGTGAACGCGCTTTTTCTATTGCCTGTTGCCTCATGCCTGTTGCCTTCTTGAGGACCATCACCGCTTCGTTGGCTGTCAAAAACATCGTGTAGCCAGATCCACGGGCGATAAACTTAACCCGCTCATCCGTTTGTCCTTGGTTGGCCTCAAAGCTCAAAGGCGCTCTCAGAAGTGTTGCCTGAATGCGGGCTTTGGTTGCCTCAGAGACGTGTGGCGCTGGTGTTTTGGCTACTGCGGCGCTGGCAAGCGCAGCGATTGCTGAAAGTCCCAAGCCCACCGCGACTAAACCCTTGAACATACTTGCTGTGGATTTCATGGCGCTTTCCATTCTCCCCATCGGGGAATAAAAAAGCCCGGCTGGTTTGACCTAACCGGGCTTTGCTGAGGTAGTCTCCAAGTTGTCCCTCCGTCGGGAACTTCGGCGGACCCACTACAACGCAACAAAAGACCAGGGAACCATAGATCACCCGCCGGGGAGATGTCCAATACCAATTTGTAATGACGGTTATACGGTTTTCGTATGTGCCTTTTGTCGAAGCTGTGGTGTAAAAGGCGGGTCTGCGGGCGTAAGATGATCCACGCCGCGATACCGGTGGGGGTTTTAGCCGGCTCTGAAGCGCAAGCTGTAAGCCTCAGCGGATAGCCTTACGGGCTACTTCCACTCCCTGGAGATAATCGTCATAGCTTATGGGCGATTCCAGGCCGAACAAGGATATGAGATCTATGGCTTCGCTCAATTTGTTTCCAACTTTTCGGAAAGGCCCCAGTTGGGAGACAGCCAGCCGCCATCACCGCATTCCATTGCGGCGGCGACGCAGATAAGTCCCATTCGCGACTTGTCCAGGCGATTAGAATGTCAGATCTCGGTTCGGTGCCTGATCTGAATTCTGTTGTCAAATTCCCTGAACTCTATCGCAAGCTCGCTGAAGATATCCAGGCGCCCAAGGAGTAACGGCACCTCTTCAATCAAGGCCCACCCCACGCGAGCATGTAAATTGATCCCACCTACCTCCAAGTCAACGTCACCGAGCACATAGGGCACCGTCCCGTCGCCTATCCCTTGCACTTCACTTCTGGTACTCATGTCAAGGGCCAAGCCAATCGTTTCTCCTACTGAGTACGGGAGCATGGAGAGGTCAGCTCCTGAGTCCACGAGCATAAACACGTTGACGGGCCTTGCGGGCCCGGACAGCCGGACAGGTATGACCGGCTTGAGGATCTCGCCAAAGCGCTGCGACCGCATCCGTTCAAATGGGAACTCAATCACACGACGATCTCCCGGTCGGCAGGGGGAACCTTATAGATAAAGGGTTCCTTTCCAGTCTGGCTTTCGGCAGCTACCAGAACAGCCTTAAAGTCTTTGCCATGGGCGACGATGGACTCACCGACTATGGCGATGTATTCGCCGGGGTACTTCTCTGCCTCTTCGGGATGGGCAATCAACCAATTAAACTCAGGCGTGTACATTTTCCTCCTCCTATCCTCAAAAAAACGCACACCTTTAATTACTATACAACCCGTCTCGTATCTGAGCAAATTCATGCCGACCCGGACCGCCAGCTCCCCGCGCCATGGTGGTGCGGATTACCCAGACGAAAATCGGGTCAAACAGGTGGATCACCGATACTCGAAGCGGCCAAGACCATCAGGCTGCATTGGGACAGTGCGGCTGGTTACAGGAGAGCCGGACTGTTGAGGAGTGCCAAAAAGGCCGCTTGCGATGACCCAACCGGGCTTTGCTGAGGCAGTCTCAAAGTTGTCCCTCCGTCGGGAACTTGAACGTTACCGGGCCGGATAACCGTTTGTCAACGGAAAACTGACGGGCAAGTAGGCATAGACATTCTCCCCTGCCTGAGGTAATAGCGGTTTACGGAGGGACGGAGAAATGGGTTTGCTGAAGCTTGAAGGAGTCACGCACTGGTCGATCCCGGTGAACAATCTGGAGGAAGCGGAGAGATTTTATCAGGAAGTGCTCGGGCTGGAGTACAAAGGACGCCTAGGCAACTCCGGCATGTCTTGTTTAACCGTCGGAGGCCATTCGATTCTGCTCTGCCAGCGCAATGACCGGGTCATTAGGACACCTAAGCAGGACAATCGTCTCCACCACGCCTTCGACGTGAGCCCGCAGATGTTCGAGCGGGCATGCAAGCTCTTTCATGAACAAAGCATCCCGATCGCCGAGCCGATCGTCTATCGCGAACGCGGATTTTTCACCGGCCGGGAGCTTTACTTCCTCGACCCCAGCGGCAACATGCTCGAACTGCGCGATGCTAGCTGGAAGCCAGGGATGCCGAAACCGACTTACGAGGAAATCGTGGCCTCTTGAGGTCAGGGCCGGTCTTTCTTGACTTCGTAACTGTGGGGTATGGGAATCCGGAGAATGTTTACTCCTTCGGTCTCTTCGACGTAGCGAATGAATCGGTATTTGTTCTCTAGCTCGTCGTACTTAAGCGGCGGGACCTGGGCCCTACCCGCTTCGATCATCACCCAGATAAAATGGGGCCCGTCATGGGTCAAGGCATAACTTACGGCTTCTTTTAAATCCTCCATTGTCGATACGCAGCGGGAGCTGTGGATCCCCGCGGCCTTCGCTACGCCCGCGAAATCGATCTTCTCCGCCGTCGATACCGTTGGCTCCCCGCCCGAGGACTCGTACTGCTGGTTGTCCCAGCAGATGTGGATGAGATTCTTCGGCTGGTGCAAACCGATGGTGGCCAACGAGCCCATGTTCATCCACAGCGCCCCATCGCCGTCGAAGACAATAACCTTGCGCCGCGCCAAGGCAATGGCCAAACCCAATCCAATCGACGAACACAGTCCGAGAGTCTTGACCTGAAGATTGCCGTCACTCGGCCGCACAGCGTTCCATTCCGAGGTGGCCCCGCCCGCGGTGGTCACGAAAAGCTCGTCTTTCATCAGCGGCGCAATCGCCTGAAGGCACTCGAACCGTTTCATCGTCCTCCCTCACAGCACGGCTCGGGTCAGAACCAGCGCCACCGGGCGCTTGGACGCTTCCGCCGAGGTGACGGCCGTGGCGATGTCGCGCTTGACCCGAGAGGGATCGCGCATGACCGTGTACTTGATTCCCAGCCCCGAGAGCACCGGCTCGGTCAGCAGACCCAGCATGTGAAATGCGTTGTCCCCCATGTCGCCGGCGTAATAAACCAGGAGCAGGACAGGAATCCCGAACTGGAGCGCGGTCGTCGTGAGCGCGTTACAGCTGTTCATGAGGCCCGCGTTCTGCATTAAAATCGCAGGTCGCTTTCCCGCGAGGTACGCCCCCGTGCAAACGCCGATTCCCTCCTCTTCGCGACCCACCGGCACATGCACGATTTCCTTATCCTGGTAGAGCAGATCGATCAGCTCCTTGAGGTTGATGTCGGGGACGCTCGCCATCAAGTCGACTCCCGCCTCCTTGAGCGCTTCGAGGATCCGTCGCGAATTTTCGTAAGTTCCCATGATGGATCGGAACGCGGAAAGTGCCCGCCGATTTTCGAAGCCAAACATAGCCGACAATGCACGGCAAAGTCAACGCCCCTAGGCGCGCCGACCCACTGAATCTTTTCACGCCAAGCTTGACATGCGCAGGGATGCCGGATAATTGAAAAAGGATAATCGCTAGGAGGGTGAAGATTATGGCGAGCGAACAGAAGGTGGAGTACCGCAACGATAACGGCGTGGCAGTGCTGGAGATCAACCGGCCGCCGGTGAACAGCTACACGCACGAACTCTTGCGCGAGCTGGACGAGGCCCTTTTGCGGGCGCGGTTCGACGAGGGCGTTCACGCCCTGGTGATCACGGGAAAAGGCGAAAAATTTTTTTCCGCGGGCGCCGACATCAACATGCTCGCGAACCAAACCCTCCCTTACAAGTACAACTTCGCCCTACATGGGCACGAAGTCCTGTTGCGCATGGAGAACACGCCGAAACTCATTATCGCCGCCATCAACGGACACGCCGTTGGGGGCGGGCTGGAGATCGCCATGGCCGCCGACATCCGGATCGCCAAGAAAGAGGGTGGCCGGCTGGGTCTGGCCGAGATCAACCTGGGCGTAATGCCGGGGATGGGCGGAACCCAGAGGCTGCCGCGCCTGATCGGCAGGGCCAGAGCGCTCGAGCTGTGCGCCACCGGAAGAACGATCGCGTTTGAGGAAGCTCAGGAGATGGGGCTCGTCCATTACATCTATGAGAAGGAGAATTTCATGGAGCGCATCATGGACTACGCGCGCCAGTTCGTTCCGCCCAACAAGGCGAGCCTGGCCGTGGGCAAAGTCAAGCGCGCGGTCCAGTCCGGCATCGAAATGTCGATGGCCGACGGCCTGACCCTGGAGCGCGAGGTGCTCTACCAAACCTTCGCCAGCGAGGACGGAAGCGAAGGCGTCAAAGCCTATCTGGAGAAGCGAACGGCTCAATTCAAAGGAAAATAACAGCAAATGGCGAATGGCAAATGGAACGGTGAGGAGTGGGGACTATTCGCAATTCGCTATTCGCTATTCGCAATTCACTAAAGACGGAGGCTTTACGATGGCAAAGATGTTGATTGGCGGCGAGCTGGTAGATTCGGTTAGTAAAGAGACCTACGAAGTGCGCAATCCCGCCAGCGGCGAGGTGGTCGATCGGGTCCCGAAGGGGACCGCGAAGGACGTTGAGCATGCCATCCAGGCCGCGGAGGCGGCCTTCAAGCAATGGTCCGACACGACGGCGGAAGATCGCGGCAGGACGCTCATGAACGCCTGCGAGCTGATCCGGCAAAAAAGCGCTGAGATCGCCCAGCTCCTGACCCAGGAACAGGGAAAGACCCTTTTTGAAGCCAATTTGGAGATCCACCATCTGCTTCACGGCTTGGAATTTTACGCCGGCCTGGCTTCTAAGGTACGGGGCGCGCACGTGCCTTTGCCGCAGAGCGGCGCTTACGGGATGGTGATTCGCCAACCCATCGGCGTATGCGGCGGCATCGTGCCCTGGAATTTTCCGCTGACACTGATGGGAACAAAATTGGGGCCGGCCCTGGCCGCCGGCAACACGATCATTATCAAGCCGGCCACGACCACCCCGCTCGCCACGCTTCTGTGCATTGAGCAGATCCAGAAGGCCTCCTACGGCGAGGGGAAGCAGCAAAAGACGCTCGCCAAAGGGGCCGTCAACGTGGTCACCGGACCGGGAAGTACGGTGGGTGAAGAGATGCTTCGAAACCCGCGCATTCGCCGGATCGCGTTTACCGGCTCCACCGCGGTGGGCCGGCACGTCATGGAGGTGGCCGGGCGGGAGATCAAGCGGATCACGCTGGAGCTCGGCGGAAGTGATCCGATGATCGTCATGGAAGACGCGAACTTGGATATGGCCGTCAAAATGGCCGACATCGGCCGCTATTTCAACTGCGGGCAGATGTGCCTCGGCGTGAAGCGCCTTTTCCTCCAGGAGTCGATTGCCGAGAAATTCCTCGGCTCTCTGGCTGATATCTTGAAAAAGAAGACCGTCGGCAGCGGCATGAACAAAGAGTCGCGCATGGGGCCGATCCATCTCGATTCCCAGCGAAAAGAGATTGAGGAGCAGGTTGAGGACGCCAAGAGCCGCGGCGCCAGGGCGATCATCGGCGGTGAAAGACCCAAAGGGGGGGATCTCGACAAAGGCTTTTTCTATCTGCCTACGCTCCTCACCAATGTTCCGGAGGACTCCCGTGTGAGCGTGGAGGAAACCTTTGGTCCGGTTCTTCCGGTCTTCACCTTCAAGACCATCGAGGAAGCGATCGAGAAGGCAAACAAATCCGTCTACGGGTTGGGCTCATCGATCTGGACGCGGAATCTGCTGTACGCGAACAAAGCGATCGACAAGCTGGAGGCCGGAAACGTGTGGGTAAACTCGCTCCATTACGGCTACGACGAGCTTCCCTTCGGCGGGGTCAAGGCCAGCGGCGTCGGACGCGAGCACGGCCCGGAGGCCCTGGATTACTACCTCGAGCCCAAAGGCGTCGTGATCGTCAACGCGTAGTGAATGATGAGCGGCGGCTCACTGGGCGGGAACCTGGCTGCGCCGGCCGAACCACCAGAAAACCAGGATCAACGGCGTGAGCACCAGCGTCATAACGAGCGTCACGGCTGCGGCTTTGTTGAAGGTTCCCGAGGCCCAATAGCTCCAGATAACGGCGGGCAGGGTGATATTGTTATCGCTCACCAGAAACACCGCCACGGTTAGCTCGCGATAGACCAGAATCGCGCTCCAGATCCAGACAGAAAGCAGCGTTGGGCGCAGCAGCGGAAGCAAGATGCGCCAGGACGTCCGGACCGCCGACAGCCCCGCCGCGTAGGCAGCCTCCTCTAACTCCCGGTGGATTTGCAGCAGGGAGCTATTGATCGCGCGCGTGGCAAAGGCCAGCCGGGCGATGACGTACACGATCGCGATCAGCCACACCGAGCCGTAGAGGGGCACGAAGTTTCCCAAGACAAACAACGCCAAGAGTGACGCGCCGATCGCCATGATCACCTCGGGAAGCGCGTGCGGCAAAAAAGCGCCGAATTCGAGCGCATAGCGCATGCGGCTGCGGGAACGAACGAC
>JACPFH010000233.1 GCA_016183075.1 Deltaproteobacteria bacterium
GGGATCGCGATGGGTCTGATCAGGGAAGGAGATCAGGTGCGGGTCCTCTCGGACATTCTCGGCGATGAGGACCACCTGGGGGACATGGATTTCAAGGTGGCTGGAACCTACGAAGGGATCACGGCCATACAAATGGATATCAAGATCGGCGGCGTGACTGCGGAGGTCATGCGGGAAGCTTTGTATCAGGCGCGGGAGGGACGAATCGGGATCCTGAAGATCATGGATCAGGCCATTCCGGCGCCGCGCAAGGAAGTGTCCCTGCACGCGCCGAGAATCACCACCCTGAAGGTCAAGCCGGGAAAGATTCGCGAGATCATCGGCCCGGGCGGCAAGGTCATTCGCGGCATCGTCGAGGCGACCGGCGTCAAGATCGACGTGGAAGACGACGGCACGGTCACGATCGCCTCGAGCGACGAAACCGCCTCCCGTCGAGCCATTGAAATGGTGCAGCGGATCGCGGCGGAAGCGGAAGTCGGCAAGATTTACAAAGGCACGGTTAGAAAAATCATGGATTTCGGCGCCTTTGTCGAGATCCTGCCCGGTACCGACGGCCTGGTGCACATCTCGCAACTGGCGCCCGAGCGCGTGCGCCGGGTCACCGATGTCCTCAAAGAGGGCGACGAAGTGCTGGTCAAAGTCCTGGAGATCGACAGGCAGGGCAAGATCAAGCTTAGCCGGAAAGAGGCCCTCGCCGATGCTGGGAATGTCCCTAGGTCTCCGGGTCCGAAAGCTCGGCCCGAGGATGCGCCCCAAGGGAGGCGCTAGTCCGGTTTCTTCCATTCCATGTTTGCTAAGACCGTTTTGGACAGCGGGATTCGTGTTCTGTCGCACGAGCTGGCCAATACCCGTTCCGTCAGCCTGGGCATCTGGGTGGAGAACGGCTCCCGCCACGAGGCCCGAGACCAGAACGGGATCTCGCATTTCATCGAGCACTTGCTCTTCAAAGGTACCGAGCGACGCACGGCGGCGCGGATTGCCGAGGAGATGGATGCGGTTGGCGGGGTTCTCAATGCCTTCACGGGAAAGGAGTACACCTGCTATTACGCCAAGGTGCTCGACGAGAATCTTCCCATGGCGATTGACCTTTTGACGGATATTTTTCGCCATTCGGTTTTCGATCGAGAAGAAATCGAGCGGGAAAGGTCGGTCATCTTGCAGGAGATATCCCAGGCGGAGGACACTCCCGACGACTATGTCCATGACCTGTTCAACCTCGACTTCTTCAAAGACCATCCGTTGGGTCGGCCGATTTGAAAGACCATCCGTTGGGTCGGCCGATTTGCGGCGAAGCGGCCACCGTCGCGAACTTCCACCGCGATAATTTTCTCGCGTTTATCCAGGACCGCTATCGCCCCGGGCGTGTCATCGTCGCCGCGGCGGGTCATCTCCGCCACGAAGATCTGGTCCGGGAGATGGAGCGAAGGCTCGGCGACTTTGAAAACTCGAATTTCGAAATTCGAAATTCGGAATGGAGCGATTCGCCCAGGCCGCAGAGCGGCGTCTTTCATCATCCGAAGGACTTAGAGCAGGTTCATCTCTGTCTCGGTGTCACCGGAATCCCCCAATCCCACCCGCTGCGCTATGCCGCCTTGACCCTGAACACGGTCTTGGGCGGAGGGATGAGCTCGCGACTGTTTCAAGAGATCCGTGAGAAACGGGGGAGGGCGTACTCGGTGTACTCCTTCTTGGCCTCTTACAAAGACGTGGGCTATCTCGGGATCTACGCCGGCACGAGCCGTGATTGGGTCGAAGAGGTTGTGGAGCTGATTCTCAAGGAGACGGGGCGCCTGGCGGGCGGGGACATCGCGGTGGAAGAGATCGAGCGCGCCAAGAATCAGTTGATCGGGAATATGCTCCTGGGCCTGGAAACCTCGGATTCCTGGATGAACCATATCGCCCGGAATGAAATCTATTTCGGCACGGCGGTTTCGGTGGAGGAGATCTCCCGAGGAGTTCGTTCGGTGTCGCGCGAGGATCTCGTGAGGTTGGCCAGCGAGACGTTCCGTCCCGAGGCGGTGGTCCTGACACTTTTGGGCGATCTAAAAGATGGCTTCAGCGCCAAAAGCTTGGATCTGAACACTTAACAATTTTGGCGGCTACGGGTCACGGTTTCGCGCCGGTGGAGGATGTCCAGATCCAAATCAAGCGGATCCGACGTGGTGGCAAAGCCACCCCATTGCCCGCGTACGCCACCGCGGGAGCCGCAGGAATGGACCTCGCCGCGGATGTGGACGCCGAGGTGGTGATTGCACCGCTTGAGCGCGCGCTGATCCCGACCGGAATCGCGGTCGCGTTGCCTGCGGGCTTTGAGGCGCAGATCCGGCCGCGCAGCGGGCTGGCGCTAAAGGAGGGGCTCACCCTCATCAACACTCCCGGCACCATCGATTCCGACTACCGGGGTGAGATCCAGGTGATCCTCATCAATTTGGGCAGGGAGCCAGTGGCGATCCGGCCGGGGCAGCGGATAGCGCAGATGGTCGTGCAGCGGGTGTGCAGGGCCCGCTGGCAGGAAGTCCCCGAGCTTCCTTCTTCGAAGCGCCAAGATGGCGGCTTCGGACACACGGGCAAGAAAGCGAATAGCGAATAGCGAATGGCAAATAGCCAGTAATCGGGGAGGCGCAGGCGGCGACTATTCGCTATTGACTATTCGCCATTTACTGGGTCGCTATGATTGACCGTTACTCCCGCCCCCGGATGGCTCGGATCTGGTCCGAGCACAACCGTTTTCAGAAATGGCTCGAGGTGGAGATCTTGGCCGCCGAAGCCCTGGCGCGCATGGGTGAGGTGCCCAGGAGCGTCGTCGCCCGCATCCGAAAAAGAGCCCGCTTTGATATCGAGCGGATCGGGGAGATCGAGAAAGAGGTCCGGCACGAAATGATCGCCTTCCTGAGCGCCGTGGCCGAGTCGGTCGGCGACGACGCCCGGTATCTCCATCTCGGCCTGACCTCTTCTGACGTGATGGACACCGCCCTGGCCGCGCAGTTCAAAGAGGCCTCGGCTCTTCTCATCGAAGACGTGCGCGACCTGATGCGCGTCCTCAAGCAGATCGCTTTCAAGTACAAAAAACAGGCCATGATCGGGCGCACCCACGGCGTCCATGCCGAGCCCATCACGTTCGGCCTGAAGTTGGCCCTCTGGTACGAAGAAACGGAGCGGAATCTGGCTCGCTTGGAGCGCGCTTCGGAGGAGGTCTGCGTCGGGAAAATCTCCGGCGCGGTTGGCACCTTCGCTCAGGTTTCCCCCAGGGTCGAGGCCTACGTGTGTAAAAAGATGGGACTTAAGCCCGAGCCGGTCTCGAACCAGGTCGTGCAGCGCGACCGTCATGCTCTTTTTTTCGCGACGCTGGCGATCATCGGGAGCTCGCTCGAGAAATTCGCAGTCGAGATCCGCCACCTGCAGCGGACCGAGGTGCGCGAAGCTCAGGAGCCCTTTACCGAGGGGCAGAAAGGCTCCTCGGCGATGCCCCACAAGCGCAATCCGATACTGTCGGAAAATGTTTCCGGTCTGGCCCGGCTGATGCGTTCTTACGCAGCGGCGGCGTTGGAGAATATTCCCCTGTGGCATGAGCGGGACATCAGCCATTCTTCGGTGGAGCGAGTCATCGCTCCGGACGCGACGATCGTGCTCGATTTCATGCTCGCGCGCATGACCTACATTCTGAAGAATCTCTCGGTCTATCCCGAGGCCATGCGGCGGAATCTGCAGCGCACCGGCGGCGCGATCTTTTCCGAGCGTGTTCTCCTTCGACTCGTGGACAAAGGGCTGGCGCGCGATCGCGCGTATCGGATCGTGCAGCGGCTTGCCCTCAGGCTGGGCAACGATGGCGGTGACTTGAAGCAGGAGCTTTTCAAGGATACCGAGATCCGCCGCTACCTATCGACGCGCGAGATTGAAAGGCTCTGCGACTTGGACGATTATCTCAAAAACGTGGACTATATTTTTCGGCGGGTATTCCACTGACGGTGAGGGGTAGTAGTAAGATTCTGCTGAAAAACCCCCGTTCACCCTTCGACAATGCTCAGGGCGAACGGGAATTAGATTGATAACGTTGACGATTTTCCGTTCATGCTGAGCCCGTCGAAGCATGAAAAGCTGGTTTTTCAGCAGAATCGTAGTAAGGACTGAGCACTCAGCCCTCAGTCCTTGAGTTGGAGAAAGGCCTATGAAGAAGGGTGAAGCCTTTTACGAAGGAAAAGCCAAGATCCTCTATGCGACGGATAACCCCGACCTGATCATCCAGCACTTCAAGGACGATGCGACTGCCTTCAATGCGCAGAAGCGCGGGACGATCCGGGAGAAGGGAATCGTCAACAACAAAATCTCCGAGGTTCTTTTCCGGCTTTTGGAAAAGGAAGGCGTGCCGACGCATTTTGTGGAGCGCTTGAACGACCGGGAGATGCTCGTGCGCCGCCTTAAGATCATTCCCGTCGAGGTGATCGTGCGCAACCTGGTTGCGGGAAGCATGGCCCAGCGGCTCGGCTTGGAGGAGGGTACGCCGCTCGCCCGGCCGGTATTGGAGCACTGTTATAAGAGCGATCCTCTGGGTGATCCCATGGTCACTGAATCCCACATCCTGGCGCTGGGTTGGGCATCTGAGGCGGAGTTGCAACAGATCCAGGCCCTTGCCTTTCGCGTAAACGAGATCTTGAAAGAGTTTTTCGACCGGCGAAACCTGATTCTGGTCGATTTCAAGATCGAGTTCGGCCTCCATCGGGGCAAGCTCTACGTCGGAGACGAAATCTGTCCCGACACGTGCCGGCTCTGGGAGAAAGGATCGCTTGAGAAGCTCGACAAGGACCGGTTCCGGCGCGACCTGGGAAAAGTCGAAGACGCCTACCAGGAAGTCTGCCGCCGCGTGTGCGGATGATGCGCGTTACAATTTTTGTCTCGCTGAAGGAAGGGGTCTTGGATCCACAGGGCAAGGCGGTGGAGCGGTCGCTTCATTCTTTGGGCTTCGCGGAAGTTCAGGAGGTCCGAATGGGAAAGTACATGGAGTTGAGCCTGAACCTGCCCTCGCGGGAGGAAGCGGAGAAGCGCGTCCGGGAGATGTGCGCGCGGCTTTTGGCCAATCCCGTGATCGAGGATTATCGCTTTGAAATAGAGTAGCGTATGCGGAATCGTGAGCGGACAAGTCAATGGTTAATAGTCAACAGTCAATAGTTGAACCATTGACCAATCACCATTGACTATTGACTCGCGGCACTATGCGTTGGGGAGTCATTGTTTTTCCCGGGTCCTGCGATGAGCAGGACGTGTACGATTGCCTGAAGCACGTGGTCAAGCAGGACGTTGAGTTCCTGTGGCACGGGGAGAATCTAAAAAATGGTTTTGACTGCCTGGTTCTCCCGGGGGGCTTCTCTTACGGGGACTATCTGCGCGCCGGGGCGATGGCGCGGTTCTCGCCGATCATGCCGGGTGTGGTGGAATTCGCGGCGCGGGGCGGCCTGGTCCTCGGGATTTGCAACGGGTTTCAGATCCTCTGCGAGGCCGGACTCCTGCCGGGAGTCTTGACGCGCAACAGCTCGCTCCAGTTCGTTTGCCGGCAGGTTTATATGCGCCTTGAGGAAACCGATACGCCGTTTACCTGCGCAGGAAAAAAAGGCCAGCTCCTCAAGTTGCCCGTGAAACATGGGGAAGGCTGCTACTACGCGGATCCGGCAACGCTCGAGCGGCTGCGCCAGAACCGGCAGATTCTTTTCCGTTACGTGGATGGGAAAGGAAAAAACGCCGCCGGCGCCAATCCCAACGGCTCCATCGATGATATCGCCGGCGTGTGCAATACGGGGCGGAACGTGTTCGGGCTGATGCCTCACCCGGAGGATGCGACGGAGAAAATCCTCGGCAGCGAGGATGGTCTGAAGATCTTTTTGTCTATTGTCGCCGCGTGCGAGAAGCGGGAAAAGGGGGCGCGGGTCGGTTGAGTAAAGCGGACCGCTTTCAGTCCTCTCTGACCCCGGAAGTAATTGCCAGCCACGGGTTGACCCAGGACGAATACCAGCGGATCGTGAACGTGCTCGGGAGGGAGCCTAACTATACCGAGTTGGGCGTCTTCTCGGTCATGTGGTCGGAGCACTGTAGCTACAAGAGCTCCAGGCGCTGGCTTAAGAGCCTGCCCACCGAGGGTCCGGCTGTGCTTCAGGGCCCCGGGGAGAATGCCGGCATTGTCGACATCGGCGATGGCGTGGCGGCCGTTTTCAAGATCGAGAGTCACAACCACCCCTCTTTCATCGAACCCTACCAGGGGGCCGCCACCCTGCGCTTTGGCGCTTTCGATCACCCTCGCACACGCTATCTTCTGGGTGGGGTGGTGGCCGGCATCGGCGGCTACGGCAACTGTGTGGGAGTGCCGACGCTGGGCGGTGAACTGTTTTTCGACGAATGTTACAACTCCAACATCCTCGTCAACGCTTTCACCTTGGGAATCGCCAGGAAAAGGCGGATCTTCAAAGGCCTGGCAAAAGGGATGGGGAATCCGCTGATCTATGTCGGCGCTAAGACCGGGCGAGACGGAATTCACGGGGCTACCATGGCGTCGGAGGCGTTTTCCGAAGCGACGGAAAAACGTCGCCCCACAGTGCAAGTGGGCGATCCGTTCACAGAAAAGCTGCTTTTAGAGGCCTGTCTGCAGCTGATGGAAAAGGATTGTCTGGTGGGGATTCAAGACATGGGGGCGGCAGGGCTGACCGGCTCGTCCGTGGAAATGGCCGCCCGGGCCGGCACAGGCGTGGAACTGGAGCTTTCTTTGGTTCCGCTGCGGGAACGAGGGATGACGCCTTACGAGATCCTGCTCTCGGAGTCGCAGGAGAGGATGCTCCTGGTCGCCAAGAAAGGCAGCGAGGAGGAGGTAAAGCGGATCTTTCAGCGCTGGGACCTCGACGCGGTTGTGATTGGGCGAGTCACGCGGGGAGGCGTGTTCCGTGCCCTGTTTCACGGCGAGGAGGTTGTGCGCATCCCGGTTGAGGCCCTGACCTCCGGAGCGCCGGTCTATAACCGTCCGGGGGAAAGACCGGAAGGGCATGAAGAAGCGCAGCGGCTGGACCTCGGCAAAGTGCCGGAGCCGGAAGATCTTGGCGGCGTCCTAAGAACGCTTCTCGATTCTCCTAACATCGCTTCGAGGGAATGGGTCTACCGCCAGTACGACCATTTCGTGCGCAGCAACACGGTGGTGGCCCCCGGCGCGGACGCGGCCGTGATTCGCATCAAGGGAACCGAGAAAGGGCTCGCCTTTACCGCCGACGGGAACAGCCGTTTTTGCTATCTCGACCCGTACGTTGGGGGCGCGTTGGCGGTGGCCGAGGCGGCGCGAAATCTCGCCTGCGTCGGCGCCCGTCCCCTTGGCCTGACCGATTGCCTTAATTTTGGGAGCCCGGAGAGGCCGGAGGTAATGTGGCAATTCTCCCGAGTCATTGAGGGCATGCGCGACGGCTGCATCGGTCTATAATGAAACTGACGGCTGCCCAATCTATCCGACGCCGGTCGTGGCGATGGTAGGTCTTCTCGCCAGGGTCGCGCGTTGTGTCACACCATGGTTCAAAGCACCAGGCGATCTGGTGGTGCTTTTGGGGCGCACCCGGGAGGAGCTGGGGGGAAGCGAATACTTGAAAGTGGTGCACGGCCTGGTCCGGGGCACGCCGCCGTGGATCGACCTCAAGCTGGAGCGGGCCGTGCAGCAATGCTGTCTCAGAGCCATCGAGCGCGGGATCCTTCGTTCCGCTCATGATGTTTCTGAGGGAGGTCTGGCGGTAGCCCTGGCTGAATGCTGCATCGGAGGTCCGGAGCGCGCGTTGGGGGCGAGGATCGAAACTCACGAGGTAATGCGAGCGGACGCGCTATTGTTCGGTGAGTCGCAATCGCGCATCATTGTTTCGATCAAGGAGGGAGATCTGGGACGGCTACGGGAGATTGCGGCGAAGGAAGGAGCGCCGATGCAGGTGATTGGCGTTGTCGGCGGCACGCGGTTCATTATACAGCCTTTGATTCAGGCGCCGGTGGAAGAGTTAAAATCGATCTGGTCGACTAGTTTGGAACGACGGCTCAAGTAGAGAATCGTGTTCGTCGAGCACGAGCCACGAGCACGAGTAACGAGAAGCTGCGATGTTCGATAAGTTTCGCGAAGAGTGCGCGGTTATGGGCATCCATGGCCATTCGGAGGCAGCCAACCTCGTCTATCTCGGTCTTTACGCCTTGCAGCACCGCGGACAGGAATCCTCCGGCATCGTATCTTCGGATGGCAAGGTTTTGATCTCCCATCGCCAGATGGGGCTTGTGGCCGACTTTTCAAGGAGGAAGTCATCAGGCGGCTGGAAGGCTCATGCGCTATCGGGCACAATCGGTATTCGACATCCGGGCAAAGCCATCTCAAAAACGCCCAGCCGTTCGTCGTCGAGTACGCTCTTGGGCCCATCGCGGTTTCGCACAACGGGAATCTTGTGAATGCGGGCGTCTTGAGGGAAGAGCTTGAGGCTTCCGGATCGATTTTTCAATCCACGTCGGATACCGAGGTGATCATCCACCTCATCGCCACCTCCAGAGAGAGGACTCTCATGGGGAGGATCGTTGAGGCGCTGAGCCGGGTGAGGGGAGCTTACTCGCTCCTGTTTTTGACCCTGGACCGGATGATCGCGGCCCGTGACCCGATGGGGTTTCGTCCGTTGGTGCTGGGAAGGCTCAAGCGCGGGCGAGAACGAGGCGGCTATGTTGTCGCTTCCGAGACCTGCGCCCTAGATCTCATCGAGGCCGAATATGTGAGGGAAGTAGAGCCCGGCGAGATCCTCACCTTCGGCCTCGATGGAATGCAATCTCTAAAGCCCTTTCCCCCCGCGCCCCATGCCAAATGCATCTTCGAGTATATCTACTTCTCCCGTCCGGACAGCAGTCTTTATGGCCGGAACGTGTATCAGGTCCGCAAGGAGCTGGGCCGCCAGCTCGCTCGCGAAAGCTGGGTCGCCGCGGACCTGGTGACGCCGGTTCCCGATTCCGGGGTCCCTGCGGCTATCGGCTATGCCGAAGAATCGGGGCTTCCCTTGGAATTTGGCCTGATCCGCAATCACTACGTCGGCAGGACGTTTATCGAGCCGCAGCAATCGATCCGGCACTTCGGTGTGAAGATCAAGCTCAATGCCATGCGCGAGGTGCTCAACGGAAAGAGAGTGGTCGTGGTGGATGACTCGATCGTGCGCGGCACCACCAGCCGCAAGATTATTCGGATGCTGCGCGATGCGGGCGCTAAAGAAGTGCACATGCGGATCAGTTCCCCCCCTACCATCGGTCCCTGCTACTACGGGATCGACACCCCAACGCGCGGCGAGCTCATCGCTTCCTCTAGCTCCGTGGAGGAGATCCGGAAATTCATCGAAGCGGACAGCCTCGCCTATCTCAGCCGCGAGGGAATGTACATCTTTCTGGACGGCAAAACCCAAGGGTTTTGCGACGCCTGCTTCAGCGGCAACTACCCGGTCCACTTCGACGACGAAGGCCATACGCACCAGCTTCACCTCTTCGAAGCGCTCCAGGAGCGGTAAGGAAAACAACTCTTAATTTATTGACTTTTTGTTGAGAGCGCTAGGAGCGATCATCCGCTCCAGCTTCTCGAGCCGCGCCTTGAGATCGGCATTTTCAGCCCACCCTCTCTTACCATATGGTCTTCACAAGCGAGCTTTGCCGAATTTTCGCGTCCCGGGTTATCAGCGCGAGGCCTTCAGCCCGCGCGGTCGCCGCGATCAAACGGTCGGCCGGATCGGCCGGGAAGTCATTTGGAAATTGGGTGGAGAGAGCAGCAACGGCCGGTGTGAGCTCCTTGACGACAACGCCGCTCGTCTCAACGAGTTCAGCTATCCATGCATCGGGAGTGCCGCGAGGCCCAATTTTGCGAGCTTGAGATCCTCTGCGGAGGGACGCCCGCTCACTCCGATGCCACCCACGGTAAAGTCGCTCTTGCGAACGGTGACTCCGCCGGGAATGCCCGTGATGCGGGGATTGCCGTACCAATCGGCCGTGCGCTTGGAATTCAGGAGCGACTCTCCGAAATCGCCGCTGTCCCTTTCCATGTAGGCCGCCGTGAAGGCCTTGTTCATGGAGAACTGGCGGGAGCGCACCGTAGCGCCATCCATACAAGCAAAGCAGACCAGATCGCCGCTGCGGTCCACGACGGCGACCGAAACGGGTTTCCCTCCGTCATCCGAAGCTGCCTTGAGCACGGAGGTCACCGCAGCCTGGGCTTCTTTCAGCGTCAAAACTTCCATGGATTCCTCCTTTTCATCAGCGAAGGAACCGGGGAAAAGACAAAGCCGTTTGGGCGCTGCCCTTGTAACGCCGAGATGGCTTCGGCCAAGGCCAAACGCTGGCGGCCTTGCCTTGGCTGCAAGGAAGTCGATCGAAACCTGGGCTATTTACTTTAGATGCCTGTTGACCAGTTTGGTCATCTCGAACATCGTGACCTGCTTTTTGCCGCCGAAAACCGCCTTCAGGTTTTCATCGGCGTTGATCATGGTTCTCTTCTTCTTGTCTTGCAGCCCGTTGCGCTTGATGTAAGCCCAGAGCTTCTTCGTCACCTGAGTGCGGGGAAGCGCTTTGCTGCCGACAACCGCGCTCAACGCGTCATCCGGCTGCATGGGTTTCATGAATGCCGGATTTGGTTTCCGTTTCGTTGCGGCCATAGTTTCCTCCTTGGAGTGGAAAGTTTATTAGCCTGAGCTTATATCAAACACGGAGCTTGTTTACCAGCTATTTTTTCGCTTTTTTCTCTCTAAGCTTTGCGGTCGCGACCTGATCCAGCACGGGCTCTCCATCGATCCAGCCGACCACGACGCCGTAGTCTTCGCCCGCCCGCTCGGCCGACACGTACCCCTGGCGCACGTCTTCCACGACTTTTTCGATCGGACGGGCCAGCGGGTCTCCCATGCCTCCGCCTCCAGGCCTTTCAATGCGCAGGAGGTCGCCTTCTCGCAGCCGAACATCGCCAAAGCGTGACGGCAGCCTCTTCTCATCGGGAGTGCCGGGGTTGACAATGCAGGCTCCCTTGCCGCCCTCTTTTCCTCCCTCACAGCCCCACGGCGCGATCGCGTGTTTGTCCGTGCGCATCGAGAAGCGGACTTCTCCCTCAAGTATGCGGTAATCGCGGCCGAAGCCCAGGCCACCACGCCATGCGCCCGCGCCACCGGAGTCGCGGGTGATCTCGAAGCGTTCCACCCGCGTCGGAAATTCGGATTCGATGATCTCCACCGGCGCGGTTTTACAGTTGCTCAAATGAGCGGCCGTCGCGGATACGCCATCCTTCCCCCAGCGAGCGCCAGTCCCGCCGCTGAAGATTTCATAGTGGACATACGATCGGCCACCCACAGCTCGGCTCCCGCCGAGGACCAGGGCGCAACTGCCGGAGCCCGCCGCGATACGCTTTTGCTCGGCGAACGGCCCCATGGCCTTGAGAATCGCCTCCACGACCACCGTCGCGGTCGGCATATAGGTATTCACGGCTCCCGGGAAGCGGGGGTTGACCACGCTCCCTTCCCGGAAGGTTGCATCGACCACACGGGCCAGTCCCTGGTTGATCGGAAGGTGCGGATCGATCAGTGCGATGAGGCAATAGGTGCAGCAAGCCTTGACCAGTGGCGGCCGGATGTTAGCCGGCCCTCTGGTCTGGTCGCTCGACTGGCTGAAGTCGAAGTGAATCCTCTCCCCCACTTTTTCGACGGTTACGTGAATGCGAATGGGACGGTCGAGATCGATACCATCGTTATCGACGAAGCTCTCGCCCTCCGAGCGGCCATCCGGCCAGGAGGCGACCGCCTTTCGCACCCGGCTCTCTGTATAGGAGGAAAGAAGCTCTGTGGAAGCGAGGACCGTATCTTTACCGTAACGCTCCATCAGTTCCGCGACCCGCCTTTCGCCCAGCCGGCCTGAGCCTACCTGGCCTCGGATATCGCCGATTACGAGCTGCGGCGTCCGGCTGTTCGCGCTCAGGATCGCTTCGATTTCTTTCACCGGCCGATATTCAGAGACGAACTTTACCGGCGGGAGATGGAGTCCTTCCTGAAAGATTTCCCGTGCTTGACCCGAGCCGCTTCCTGGGACAGTACCTCCGATGTCGCTTTTGTGCGCCATGCTCGCGGCAAAGCCAACCGGCTCGCCGCGATAAAAAATCGGCGTCAGTACTCCCATGTCGGGAGCGTGGGGGCTGCCGCCAAGATAAGGGTGGTTCACGATGAACGCATCGCCCTCATGGATCTGCGCACGCGAATAATGGCGGAGAAGTCCCTCGGTGCAGGCGGGAAAGGCTCCCATGTGGAGTGGCAGCACGACGTGTTGGGCGACCACATCACCCCCGGTATTCAGAATGGCGCAGCTGGCGTCCTG
>JACPFH010000237.1 GCA_016183075.1 Deltaproteobacteria bacterium
TCACGCAGGTGCCGCCGAGGTAGCGCTCCTCGGCGATAGCTACTTTGGCGCCGAAGCTCGCCGCAACCCGGCTTGCCCGTACGCCGCCGGAGCCCGCGCCGATTATGAAAAGGTCATAGTCGTAGTTCGCCATTTTTGTTAGGCCCTTCCCGTAAATTTAATCCTCGCCATCATAGTGGCAGTGGGCTCTGTGCTCAACAGGGGGCAACGGGCGAAAGATCAGAAGGGCTTCGGGGCTCCCTTCGCTCCACGGGACTACGCCACGCGACCCACCGGGCCGCGCCCGGACGAAGCTTCCGGAATTCCCTGCGAAGCAGCCCCGAAAGTTGTCAGTTCCGGCTTTCATCCGGCGCAGTCCTCGGTCGGTACCCGCTGCTCCGTCCATGTTCCGCTCACAGAGCCCTCTCAGCCCTTTTCTAACTGCTTGTCATTATCGACAAAGGCCTAACACCGTACTTAGTGAACCTTTTTCGCAAGTCAGGCCCGCAGCTTCTTGCGCTAGAGCCTTGGCCTCGTTGACAGAGGAGCTTTCCTTCGGTTAGTGTCGTTTCAGCCGAAGTTTATTGGGGGTTTTTATGCGCGTGGCGGTAGCAGACGTGATATCGAATTCGTATTTTCCGGCGATTGCAGCGGTCGAGTTGGGTTTTTTTAAGGAGCAGGGATACGAGGCGAAGATTGAGAACTGGTTTCCAGTTACCATGGCGATGGAGGTGCTGCGGGATGGGGGAGTGGATTTTGTGGCGGGCTCGGCCCATGCAACGCTTGCGGCGTTTCCGGACTGGAGGGGGGCTAAACTCTTAGTTGCCCTGGCACAGAGGATGTACTGGTTTCTGGTCGTGCGCTCGGATCTTAAGGCGAAGCGGGGAGAGATCGGGGTCTTGAGGGGGCTTCGGATCGGCGCCGCGCCGGGCCCCGATGCGGGATTAAAGCAACTTCTCAAAGCGGCGGGCATCGATCCGGAGCGCGAACGGGTTCAAATCGGGCCGATACCGGGAGCGAGCGGGGCCGGGGTTTCATTTGGGGTTTCTGCGGCACGGGCGCTGGAAGAAGGGAAGCTGGATGGGTTTTGGGCCAACGGGATGGGGGCGGAAATTGCGATCCGAAAGGGAGTCGGCACCCTGGTCCTGGATGTGCGAAGGGGGGACGGGCCGGCCGAGGCTCGCGGTTACACCTTTCCAGTTTTGGTCACGACCGAGAAGAAGATCGAGGAGGAGCCTGAAGCCGTGGCCGCAGGCGTCAAGGCCATCGTGAAGGCCCAGAGGGTACTCAAGGAAAATCCTTCCCGAGCAACGGAGGTCGGGAAGAAAATATTCCCTCCAACGGAGGCGGGACTGATTGCAACTCTGATCGAACGGGACCTCCCTTTTTACGATCCGGTGATCTCAGGGGGAGTTGTGGCAAGTGTGAATCGGTTCGCTCAAGCTGTGGGTCTCTTATCCAGGCCGGTTCCCTACGATCAGGTCGTGGCCACCCGGTTTCGTGATTTGTGGCGCGCTTAGTAAGAAAGAGGTCAAAAAAAACAGGCCCACTTCCCGGGAAGGGGGCCTGCCTCCGGCGCAAATGCGCCGTTAAAATAATATTGTTTTGTTGTGTTTTGCCGCCCGCCTGCCTGCGCTGGCTCAGCGTCTCAATCGTGCTCTGGCTCTATCCAGCGCCTTTGTGAGCCCGCCTGATCGAGCGCCTTCCTGTTTTGGGTCGCTTAAGTCCTTCGATTCATAAATTCGGTTGCGAATTTATCCCCTCAGGACTTGGTACTGAGGGAGCGCTTTAATTGCAAATCGAAGCACTAAGCGACAGCGTGCCTTCAGGCACTATGGTTGAGGCCTTGACTCAGGCAACTCGGTGCCGAAGAGCCAGCGTGCTCGATGCGATGCCGCCCGCTGACAGGCGGCTGAACTTGCAAGGCGGAGTTTCTCCCATACGATCCACCTCCGTTTTAGACACAGGGGCTATTGACGTGCGCGCTTCGCCTTCCCCCTGGCGCCTCTTGAAGGAGGTTCGAGACGCAATGTTTTTCTTATACCCGTCGTGACTTCGTGTCAAGTAGGGGATTCCCCCAAAAGAAATTACTCCTTTGGCCTGAGAACTGGAGGTGGCGGCCAGAGTCTGAAGCCGCTCATATTGGCTGTCTCTAGGTGGAGCGCGAAGTCTTTTCAGCGCACAGAGCTTGGTATAGATAGGAATCTAGTCCACCATGGGAGGGAGCTTTGGAAACTGCTGATTTCTACGACCTGCGACGTCTTTTCTTTTTCAGAGAGGCGCTGGAGAAGCTTGATCCTAAAGGGCCTGCAAAGGTCCTGCTTGTGGATTCGACCGTGAATCCCGAGTCTCAGCGCTTCGGTGTTCTCTCCGGCTCCTTCAATCCGCCAACGATGGCGCATGTCGACCTGGGCGCCAGGGCGAGGGGGTCCTTTCAGCTCGATCGCGTCCTGTTTCTCATCAGCCGCGTCACGATCGATAAACCACATGACGAAGGGCTGGCCATAGAAGACCGGCTGCTTCTGCTTTCGTTTCTCACACAAGGGCTGGGATGGGCCAGGGTTGCTGTGGCCAACCGTGGGTTGTATTTCGAGCAGGCGATGGCTTTGCGCTCCGTCTTGGGAAAGACGGCGAAGATTTTTTTTGTCGTCGGCATGGACAAAGTAGCGCAGATCTTGGATCCTCGATACTACGAAAGTCGGGAGGCAGCTTTGCTCAAGCTCTTTATCGAGGCCCGGTTGATCGCCGCGAGTCGGGGTGGCGCCGGAAAAAGCGAGCTGCGGGGGCTTCTCGAACGAAAGGAAAACGAGAATTATGCCGACCGGGTGTACTTCCTGCCGATGCCGGACAAAACGCAAGGGCTGGCTTCGAGCGCCGTAAGGGCCGGGATCGCGCGCGGAGACATTCCCGTCGTTGATCTGCCTGATGTCGTGAGGTGGTTTATCTCCGAGACGGAAGCGTATCGCGCGGGATATACGATGCGCCGGCGATTGCTGGACCGGCTTTACGCCTTGAGGGAGTGGGCCGAAGGGGGAGCCGATTTTCAGAAGCTTTCCGCCCTGATCAACGAAACAAGCTCTGCAAACCTGAAAGAAGAAAACTCATGCCGGAAAAGAAGGCGCGGAAAAAGCGACGCAGAAAACTCGCGGGCGTTTCAACGGGGCTTTCGCCGGATGAGCTTCAGGAACGTGTTCTGCCGGCGGAAGTGGCTCAACTGGAGCGCGCTGTTGAGGGTGATGGCGGCAAGGTATTGGGAGCCTACCGGGAGCCCTATGCCTGCCATTGGGTAATGCTCACCGCGCTGCCGATCGCCAGGGTCGGCCCCACGCCATTTCAGCGCAATCTCTCCGATGCCCACCTGCGAAGGCTTGAGAACGTTATTGGAAAAGTGGCGCGCTTTCTCGATCCCATCATTGTCGTGCGGACGGAGAAGGCCGATGAACGAGGAGCGCACTATTGGACCCCAAACGGCCATCATCGGCTTTCGGCAATGCGGACTTTGGGCGCTAAAACGATCACTGCCCTTCTCGTCCCGCAGGAAAGTGTCGCATACCAAATCTTGGCGCTCAATACGGAAAAAGCGCACAACGTCCGCGAGCGGGCGCTCGAGGTCATCAACATGTATCAGGAGCTTGCGCGCCTGGGCGACGGCAGCGAGGAGAGTTACGCGCTTGAGTTCGAGGAGCCGGCGCTTGTTACGCTCGGCCTCTGTTACTTACAGCGTCCTCGGTTCAGCGGCGGAGCCTATCACCCGATCTTGCGGCGCGTGGATCAATTTTTGAAGAAGCCGCTGCGCGCGGGGCTGGAGATCCGCCGGGAACGCGCCAAGGCCGTCCTGGAACTTGACGATCTGGTCGTTCAAAAAGTCGATGCTTTGAAGGCCAGGGGTCTTACCAGTCCCTATCTCAAGAGCTTTGTCGTGGCGCGCATCAATCCGATTCGCTTCCGGCCGAAAGACGCCGCGCCGCTGAGCTTCGATGAAGTCCTGGATCGTATGGCCAAAAGCGTTGCCAAGTTCAATCCGGATAAGATCAAGACGGAAGATCTCGCGCGCTCGGGCGGAGTGGCCGAAGAGAGCGAGTAAGGTGCGGCCTGATGGCTCGGCCCCCGAGAGGCCGGGCGATGGTTCACCGGTCTCGGGGGCAAGCCTTCCCGGCCGAGGGCAATACGCCTCTACCTTGACCCTTCGAGATCCTCAGGGTCATGGTGAGCTAGGTCGAACCATGAGGAGGCCTTCAAACGAAACGATCAC
>JACPFH010000238.1 GCA_016183075.1 Deltaproteobacteria bacterium
GATCGGCCTTCCGGGATTGAATGGCTTCGTCGGCGAATTCTTGATCCTCCTGGGGGCCTTCAAGCATTCGCCTTGGTGGGCGGCCGCGGCGGCGACCGGCGTCGTTCTGGGAGCCATTTACATGCTCTGGATGTTTCGCCGCGTGGTTTTCGGCCCGCTCAGCCGGCCAGAAAATCAAAAGCTCAAAGATGTGGACCTGAGAGAGATTGCCATCCTGGCGCCGGTTCTTGTCTTGATCGTTTTTATGGGAGTGTACCCGCAGCCGTTTCTCGCTCGGATGAAGGCCTCGGTCAGCCAGGTTGTAGAGCGGGTGGACAGCAAACGGGAGGCCGCGCCGCTCGTGATCGAGGGGTCGAAGGAGACGAGGAGCAAAGCGGATGGAAATTAATTTGACTCCTCTTCTGCCCGCCGCCGAGGTTGCCCTCACGGCCTTGACGGTGCTCTTGGTCGATCTTTTTCTCGACGAAGCCGAAAAGGGCCTGCTTGCCTGGGTCAGCGCCTTGGGGCTCGCGCTTGCCTCCGTGCTGGCTTTTTTCCTCTGGGGGAGCTCCGAGGGCGCCTTTCAGAACACTTTCGTTTTGGACTCCTTCGGTCTGTTTTTTACACAGCTTTTTTTGGCCAGCGCGTTGTTGACCGTTCTTTGCTCGGTTGACTACGTCCGCCACACCGCCATCCGGGTAGGTGAGTATTACGCGCTGATCCTCTTTGGCACTTTCGGCATGATGCTGATGGCGGCGGCCAACGATCTCATCATTTTTTTTCTCGGTCTCGAGACCATGTCGATCGCCGTTTATGTCCTGACCGGGATGTGGCGGGAGCGAAGCCGGGCCAGCGAAGCCGCCATGAAATACTTCATTCTCGGCGCCTTCGCCACCGGATTTTTTCTCTACGGCATAGCGCTCGTTTTCGGCGCCACGGGGACAACCCAGTTAAGCCGCATCGCGGAGTATCTCAGCCAACCTGTGGGACGCTGGCCGGTTGTCCTGCTGGCGGGCGTGTTCCTGCTGCTCATTGGCCTGGCCTTCAAAGTCGCGGCCGTTCCCTTCCATTTCTGGGTGCCCGACGTATACGAGGGAGCACCGACGCCGGTTACGGCGTTTATGGCCGTGGCCGTCAAGGCGGCTGCGTTTGCCGGCTGGACGCGCATCTTTCTCCACCAGATCGCCGCGCTCGATAGCGAGTGGGCCTCGCTGTTGTGGGCGCTGGCGATTTTGACCATGACCGTGGGGAACCTTTTGGCCATAGGGCAGTCGAGCGTCAAGCGTATGCTCGCCTACTCCAGCATCGCGCACGCGGGCTACTTGCTGATCGGGGTCGTGGCGGGAGGCGAGGAAGGTAGCTCGGCGCTCCTTTTCTATCTCTGGACTTACGCTCCCATGACCTTGGGGGCCTTTGCCGTGGTCATGGCGCTAAAGGAGGGGGAGAGTGACAACGAGAGCTACAGCGACTTTGCCGGCCTGGGGTGGAAGCGGCCTTTTCTGGGAATGGCGATGTCGGTTTTCATGCTTTCGCTGGCCGGGTTTCCCCCCTTGGGCGGGTTTGCCGGCAAGTTTTATCTGTTCCGCTCCGCGGTTGTGACCGGCTATACCGAGCTCGCCGTCATTGGCGCCCTGAATAGCGTCCTTTCGGTCATTTACTATCTGCGAGTGATCGTGATGGTGTACATGGAGGAAGGAGGCGCCGAGGGAAAGCCGCTGGCGCGCGCGCCGTTTCTCTATCTCGCGATCACCATCGCCGTGGTAGCGACAGTCTATCTCGGGCTCCTGCCGGCCCGCCCCCTCGATCTAAGCCGCCTCTCGTATCTCTCGCTTCGCTAAGCCCGTCGAGCCCGATGGACGTCACAAAGCAGAGCCTCCCTGTCTACCCCAGCCAGAGCTCCAGCGCTTTTCCTTAACCCATGTCTCACTGCCTCTGCGTCATAGTTAGTCCAGAAAGCCTCTGTCTGCCGCGTTTGTTCAGGCTCAAGCCGGTAGATCTGCCCTTCTCGCTCTATTTGAACGGGTTCCCCTTTACGCGCCATACTGTCAAAGA
>JACPFH010000239.1 GCA_016183075.1 Deltaproteobacteria bacterium
GATATCAATCCCGCCTTGAAAGACATGAACATCAGGGCGTGGATGATGCCGATAACGAGAAAGGTTTGGCCGAAGCCGGTCACCTGGTTCAAGGCCATGTAATCGGCGGCGTTGTTGATCAGGATCCCTTCGCCGGTGAAATGGACTTTTAGGTTCTTCGGAAAGTTCTTATCCACGTACGCTTTGATCTTGTCGAGCAGTTGCGAAAGCTCCAGCGAGCTGGTGATGTTGTGGCGGACCGATATGTTCAGAGTGGAATAGTTAAAATCGACGTACTTGTTGATCTCATTGTTGTCCAGGGTCAGGACATACTGGGCGATGAGATCCCTTTTGTCAGGCACGACTTCAAAATCCGGCTTGCTCCCGTTCATCTCCCGGTGCATCATGCGGATATAGTTGGCCAGCGAGATGGAGTTATCAACGTCCTTCAATCCCTTGAGATGCTCCTGGAGCTTCGCCACGTGGCGGAGCGCCTCCCATCGTCTTTGCCCGTTTCGACCGTTATATAAAAATTGATGACTCCGGCGAGCGACTCGTGGGCATCCTTGACCCTTTTCCGGATAAAAGTGGTCTCCTTGAAGAAGCTGATGAAATCGGTGTTGACCTCCATGATATACCATCCCCAGCAGGAGACGACCATCAGGGCGACGGAGACGATCAGGATCGGCCAGCGGTAGCGGTAGTCCCATTGGCCGACCTTTCTCATAAATACCGTCATGGCGGTGGCCCGCTCACCTTCCTCGGTCAAGTGTTCCGCCTTGGCAATTTTTGGCTTGGGCCAATAGATCAGCATGACCGGAACGATAACCGCCGAAATGATCCAGTTAGAGGTGAGGCCCAAGGCCGAGGCGACTCCGAACTGGATGAGCATGGTGATGTCGCTGGTAACGAGGCTGCCGAAGCCGATGACCGTAGTGAAGGTCGTGATCAACACGGGGAGGGCCGTCTGGACAGCCACCGTCCGCACGGCTTCTTCCTTCTCCGCCCCCTGCTCCAGCTCATGCATGTACTCGGAGATCATGTGGGAGTCCTCGGTGAAGCCGATGGCGACCATCAGAGCAGGAATGATGGCGGTGATGACGTTCACCGGATAACCGATCAGGACCATCTCGCCCAGGACCCAGATGATGCTGACGAGGCCCGTAACCATGGGAATAGCCACGCCCTGGAGGGTACGGAAGGTAAGAAAGAGGACTAAAAAGAGAAACGCAATCGCCAGCGGGACAAGCCCCACCATGTCTCCCTGGATGTATTCCCCGAGCGTGACCTTGGTGAGCGGCGTGCCGATCTGATAAATCTCCACCCTTTCGCGCTTTTCCTTCTCGATGAGGCTGTCGACGAGCTTGGTAAAGCTCGGATTGAACGCTTTGTCTCCGGCCTTGGTCTCAGTGTAGGCGTTGATCGCGGCGACTTTTCCGTCCTTGGAGACGATGTTGTTGATGAAGATGGTGTTGCCGAGGGCATCGCTGCGGATCTTCTTGAGCTTCGCCGGATCGTCGGGGATGTCGGCGCCCACCAGAGGATCAGTGTTGAGGAAGTCTCCCTCGCCCTTGATGTTATTGACCGTGGTGAGGCTTTCCACCCGGCTGACACCCGGCGTCCCCTGCAGGGAATTGGAGAGCCGCTGGATAGTCTCCAGGACTTCTTTAGAGAAGACGTCCCCGGCCTTGACGACGACCACTGTCAAGTTGTCGCTGCCGAATTTTTTCTTGATCTCCTCGTAGTACAGCCGCGCAGGGTCCTTCTCCACCATCAACCCTTCGGACGAGGCGTCGATCTCCAGCCTGGGAAGCTGAAGGGCAAAGAAAACCGTTATCACCAGGATGATAGCAGCGCTGAGTAGCGGGTTATCGACGATCCAAAGCGGTATCTTTTTCAGATTCATGTGTTCCCCTCATCATCCCAGGGTGCGCTGGCTCTACGGGAGGCTGCGACGACCGCCGCTATTTCTTCGTCAGCTCCCGCAGCGTGAATTTCGAGTCCGGGACTCCCTTGTCGATCTTGCGCTCGGTCGTAATCGTCGTGGTCTTGTGCTTCGCCTTGAGATCTTCCATCGTCACCTTTTTGGAGCGCCACATCGGGCCCGAGACGTTTCCCAGCTCTTCGTCGACGGATATCTTCTCCAACTGGCCCTGCTTGTTGTAGAATTCCTTCTTGATCGTGTAAAAGATGTCCTTGCGGATCCAGAACTTTCTCTTGGCGTAGCCCGATTCGGACTTCTCCTGGTCCGTGGAGGGCAGCGCCTCGACGACGTAGCAGTCCTGGCCGCCGACGACCTCGCTGCCGAGAAGGTTATAGGTGTGGGTATCCAGGTTTTCCGGCCTCAGGTCCTCATAGGCAAAGTCCGTGCCCATGAATTTGTTTTTCTTGCCGCTGGCTGCGATTCTCCTCTCTTTGCCGGAGGCCGGGAGATATAGCCATTGGTCGTCCTCTCTGGTTTTTTGCTCCCAGGTGAGGAGTCCCGTCCCCCGGACGTCTGCCGGGGAAAGAAAAATAATCATCGTCTTGGTGAGCTTGTCAGGTGTTTTAAGGTAGAAATTCTCCACTTCTCTTTTGCTCGTGTTCCCGTTCCGGTCGATCAGCAGCATATCCTGTCTAAACTCTTCGTCCTTTGATTCATGGAGCTGCTTTTGCTTGTCCATGATTTGCCTCCCCGTCATTTGCTCTCCGGCGAGCGAAAGCCACGGGACGAAAGCTGCCAGTGCGGCGATTACGCCCCATCGGCTCAATCTGAGCATGTGCGCATGGTTCATAGGTACCTCCTCATTGCTAGGGAAATTGCTGTCCTAAAAGAAGTAAGTAAACTTGGCAAACGTGCGGTCGTTTCTTTTCCATTTTCCCCAGAAGGAATTCTGGGCCCCCCAAAAGAGCTCCCAGCCTGCTTCCACCTTCAAAGAGTCGGAGAATTTGTGCATGAACTTCGGTTGGACCAACCAGTTGTCGTGGTGGTGGTCGGTCCGGTGGTAATGGATGTTCCAGTTGATCGACGTATAGAGCTCGTTGTTTTCGTCTACCTTGAAGGTGAGCCGGGTCAGGATGGAATTTTGAAACGGGCGGTCGAAGACCCCCGACTCGCGGTACTGGTCATTGAACTTTTTGCGCAGGGTGATTTCGCGGACGTACTCCAGGTTCCATAGGATTTGGTCTTCGCGGACATATTCCAGATTCCATAGGATTTGGTCCAGGCCGAGATCCTTCACCCAGTCGTAGTCCATGGTATACATGCCGCCGAGGACGATGGGAAGCACGCTCGTCGCCCGGCCGCTCTCGTAAAGGCGGGCTGCCCATTCTCCGTGATACTCGAATTTTCCGCTGGTCGTGGTGAAGTCTGCCCCGATGACGTGCATGCGGTTAAAGCGCGGCCTGGCCACGGTGTCGGCCACCCGGACCACCGGCTGGGTGTTGTATCCGTCAAAATAACTTAACGCAACGTCCCAGCCGGAAAACGTCTGTTTGGCTCGTAGCCCCACCTGAACTTTGTCCAGCCTCTTTCCCGGCATCTCCCTTCTCCTGGCGGTAGTATCGGCTGGAACGCCCAGAGCCCCGAAAGCGCTGTCGTCGGAGGACTTGCTGTTGGGATTTGGACTCCAGCGAGAGTGCGCCAGGGGAAGACGGCTCGGAGTAAAGAACGGTACGACGACAAGGGTTAACGACGCGTCGGGCGGATAGTAGGTGGCGGCGAAAGAAAAAATCCCCAACTTTTCACGATCGGGGACATCGTGGTAATCGCGCGGGTTTAAGTTGTCCGTCGGATTGAAACCGTCGGCGGTGCCCCAGGTATAAAATTGCTTTCCTACCGCCACATCAAAGTTGTCTCCCCGGTATTTGAGATATCCCTCTTTGAGGTAGAAATAGGAGTCCCGCAAGTAAGTGTCGCGGAAATCTTGAAAGGGGCTGGCAGTGTAGTTGGCGGTGTCCGCTTTCCACTGGGGCACCAGGAAGAAACGCCAGTTTTCCTGGAAGGTCTGATCCACCTCGAGTCTCAGAATCCCTTCCTGGCGGACTGTTCTCTGCTCCGCTTCCGTTGTCTGAAAGTGGGCGAAGTTTTTGTAGAGTAGGGTCCCCTTCACGTGGTCTTTGAACCACTGGTGGGCAGGGTTTTCGTCTTCTGCGGAGGCCGGAGGTAAAAAGACCAGGAGGGAGAAAATCAAAGCTGCAAAAAACGCGGACATGATGACCCATTTGTATACGCTATTTTCCCCGTTTAGGTCAACAGCTTTCTTGTCCAACGGCCTTGCAAGTCCGGGGTTTTCGTGGTGATTTTGGTCTTCTCTCATTTATTTATTTTCTTTATTAAACGAATGTCTTATAATAAGCCGGTATGGCCGCGGAAGAAATCCAACAGCTGGAGGAGCAATGCAGGAAAACCCCCGACGACCCTGGGGCCCTTCTCAAACTGGCGCAGGCGTATGAGGGGCAGGGGAGGCGGGGAAAGGCGCTGCTGGCCTACTCCGAAGCGCTTGAGCGCGATTGGAGTCCAGATTCCTGGGTCGATTTTCACGTCCGGTATTATGCCCAGGCGCAGGACTCCGTCGGAAGGATCGTTAAGGCGCTGGAGCAAGAGGTGCAGCGAAGCCCCAGCTCTGAGAGCCATGCCTATCTCGCGTGCGCCTACGGAAAGACGGGTCTCATCGAGAAAGCTCTTGCTGAATTTGAAAAGGCGAAAGCCGATTTCGACCATAGGAGCGAACTGCCGGAGTTCCTGCGACTCGGCTACCTGACGGTGGCCAGCGGCGTGCTCATGAATGGCTTAGGAAATCGGCATGAATGGGTGCGAAGGCACGCGGCATTGATCCTGGCGGATCTGGGAAATAAATCGGGCACGCCCGTGCTGGTGAAAGCCCTCAAGGAAGAAAATTGGTTTTCCCGCGAGAATGCGGCGCTCGCGCTTTCGGAGCTGGGACATAGGGCGGGGCTGACGGCGCTCACAGACGCTCTGAAAGACCATAATCCGGAAATCAGGAAGGACGCGGCCAAGGCGCTTTTGAAAGTGGGGGATCGCTCCACCGTCCCGGCCCTCATGGAAGCCATGAAGGACCAAAATCCGAATGTGCGGGTAGACATTGTAACGGCCTTGACCAAGCTTGGGGATACTTCGGCCCTACCGGTGCTGAAAAAGGCCTTAAGTGACGAAAACTGGACCGTCCGCGCCCATGCGGCTCAGGGAATGGTTCGTTTAGGAGACGGCACGGGCCGGGATTTTCTTACAGCCGCTCTTAATGAGAGGTACTGGTTCGTCCGTAGGGTGGCCGCGGAGGCGCTCTCGAGACTCGGAGATAAATCTGCGGTTCCCGCTCTTAGGGAGGCCTTGAAAGATGAAAACTGGGCCTTTCGCAGTTATGCCGCGCAGGCCTTGTTGAAGATGGGGGATGAGTCGGGGGTAAGCGTTCTTTTCGAGTCCTTAAAGGACGAAAATTGGCCCTCCCGAGAGTTTGCCGCCGTAGCATTAGCGGAGTTCGGCTATAAAGAGGGAGTCAAGGCCCTTACGGAGTCGCTTAAAGACAAGCAGGACTGGGTGCGCAGGGGAGGCGCTAAAGCGCTTTCCTGGCTGGGCGACAGCTCGGCTTTGCCTGCTTTGATTGAAGCTTTGAATGACGAAAGCTGGGAGGTTCGCCAGTATGCGGCCCAGGGACTGGGCTGGGTGAAGAATCAAATGGCACTGCCAACCTTGATTGAAGCTTTGGGTGATGCACGCTGGGAAGTCCGCCAACAGGTTACCCAGGCGCTGGGTGAGCTAGGAGAGGTATCCTCCCTGCCAGCGTTGTTTAAGATGCTTCAAGATGAACACTGGACAGTTCGAGATAACGCGGCGAAGGCTATGGTTTTAATCGTCGAAAGAATGCCCGATTAAAGAATTAAAGTTTAGCTTTACTTATGCTGCTGAACGTAAGGCGCCGTTGGATCAAAAGCAAACTCAGCCTCACCTTCCAGCAACACTTCGGGGCAATAGACCAGTAACGGGGCCTCCCGCCCGGTCACCTTGACCTGCCGTAACGGCCTCAAGGGAATAGCGTCCTTCACCTCTGCTGCGGTAAACTCGCTGATAAGCATGGGTACCCCTAGCTCCTTGGTGAGCCCTTCGAGGCGCGAGCCCAGATTGACCGTGTCTCCGATCGCCGTAAACTCTGAGCGGATCTCCGAGCCGATGCTTCCGACCACCGCGTCTCCCGAGTTGATCCCCACCCCGACCTTGAGGGGCCTCCCGATGATCTGTGTCCACTTAGGGCCGAGAGATTCTACCAATTCAATCATCTCGATCCCGGTCTTGACAGCCCTCACGGCATCGTCTCCGTGAGATTTGGGGGCGCCGAAGATCGCAAAGACCGCATCGCCGATGAACTTGTCAATGGTTCCCCCGTGCTTGAAAACGATATGGGTAACCTGTCCGAAAAAGTCGCTGAGGAGAGAGACGACCTGCTCTGGGCCGATCTGCTCCGAGATACTGGTGAAGCCGCGGATATCGGAGAAGAGCACTGTGATATGTCTCTTCTTTCCACCCAACCCAAGCCCTTCACGGTCTTCGAGCAACTCGTCCACCACATCCGCCGAGACATATTTGCTGAAAGTCGCCCGCAGCCGAATGCGCTCTCGTTGTTCGCGCACGTAGTTGTCCAGGGTTATGCCCCCGTAGCTGGGCATCACCCCCAGAAAGGTCGGCACCATGGGCATCCAGAGTTGGTGGAACGAAAAGAGATAGACGCTGGCAAAGATATGGGTGCCGACGATAGCGATGACCATACCGAAGGCCTTTATCGGTTTGAAATGGAAGGAGGCCCAAATCGTTATGGCTGAAAGGAGGATGAAAATGACGTGATGACCCCAGCCGGAAAAGGGAGTGATGGAATCATTGGCCACCAGGGTGTCGACGAAGTTGGCTTGGATCTCCACGCCGGCAGTCGCCTCACTGGCACTGAAGGGAGTCGGAAAAATATCGTGCAGGCTCGGCGAGAATGCTCCGACGATAACAATCTTGTCCCGGAAAATAGAGAGATCGATTTCATCTCTCAGGATGCGATAATAGGGGACGATCGGATAGCTCCGGGCCGGTCCGCGGAAATTGATGAGGTAGGGGATGAATGAAATTTCATTCCCTTGCAGGGCTTCCTTGTCTGCAAATCCTTGGTAGATTTGGTAAGCAAAGCCCGGGAAAATCCGCTCCTGAAAAGCCAGGGCCAGGCGTGCCCTCCGTACGATCCCATCTCGATCCGTAACCAGATTGGCCAGGCCGTAGCCCAGGGCATGCTCTCGTACTAGGGGGATGGGGAGATTGACGGTTGTCCTGGGGCCAAAGTCGCTGGGGACCTCGGTATATTCAGCGGCAAGAATGACATTGCCCGCCTCTTTGATCGCCTCGGCCAGCGCGCGGTCCTCACGTGGATCAGCCTTGGGTTCGGTGAAGAGGATATCGAGAGCAATGAGTTTAGCCTGGCTTTGGGCCAGTTTGCGGATCAGTGTGGCATGAAGGGTCCTC
>JACPFH010000240.1 GCA_016183075.1 Deltaproteobacteria bacterium
AAAGCCCGTGGTCGAGGCGGCGTAGGCGAAGATGACGTCTTCAGTGTGAAGCGCGGTGTTGTGATCTACCGTTACATCCGCCGCTCCATTGCCCAGTTGAAAGAGCCGACCATATCCCCACTTGCCGCCGCCGATGTCGTCAAAGAGATTGTCTTTGATCAGAATCCGCTTTGTCTGCTGGCTTGAACCGGAAATGTCGTCCCTGCCTAGAATGTTGATGCCAGCGGTGGCGTGACGCAGAACGTTGTTGGTGAAGGTCACATCTTCGACCACCGACCACGGAGCTCCGCCATTCTGGTTGCGCACCGTAAAGAGGATGGAAAAGCCATTCTGGGCGTCGGCCCAGTTTTGTTCGAAGATGTTGCCGTCGATCAGGACGCGCCGCGCGTTCTTTAGTTCCAAGATGTTTTTGACCGACCAGTGAATGCCCGCATAGCTCGGATCTCCGACTCTCCATTTCAGAGGCTTAAAAAAGTGATTGCCGGTTACTTCGATGTCGGATGGGACCAGATCCGCAATCCTGGGGTCCGTGCCGCCGAATAGCACGTTCTCGCCCGCGCCTTCGAGGTAGTTATTGACGATCTTAAAAGGTCCCGGCCCGTTCCAGGCCATGACGGCTTGCGAATCTTGTCCCACTTCATGAAAGTCTGAAAGATAAGAATCGATCACCGCGATACGGACGCCGTTCAAGGCGATGCCTCGCCTGACGTTTCCCGTGGGCGTTCCATGGATATAGGAGCGGTCGAAAATGATATCGGAAGGAAGCTGGCTGATCGATGTTTCGTTGCCGTCGCCCAGCAGGACTACGTTATAGAGCGTGGAGCCTGTGCTTGCGTGAGTGGTCGTGATCTCAACGCCGATAAAACGATAGTGGTGCGCGGCCTGATCGGCGCGGATAGCCGGACTCGTATTGGGGCTCACGATCTTGGGCATCAGGCCCGAAAACGACGGATTGATGCGGGTTCCCTCCGGCGGCAGGGTGTTGTCCGGCGTGGAAGTGCGGATTACAATCCATTCAGATCCCGATTTATTGGGCAAGAGGAAATTTCCCGTAAAACTGGCGCCGGCCTCAAGCACGATCGTATCGCCCCGCTGGGCCTGGTTCAGCGCGGCCTGAAAGTCGCCGCCCGCCGAGAAAAACGCGCGGCGGCTCCGGCAGCGTTGCCGATCGCGCAGTGACGGCGGCGAGCAACACTGCCGCGGCGAGCAGGAAGGAAATACCTCGGGTGGTCGTCAGGACGGAGCCGGCCTTCTTTGACCAAGGAAAACCGTGGCGGAACGATGGGCGCATGGCGCAGGCCTCCTCGCTTGCGGAAAAAGTTTTTTGGACCGGCTGAGTTTTCAGCGGTCCGCGATAGGCCCTTTATGCGGCACGAGGCCATGAGTAGATACGCATTTCTGTGAGGGAATTCCCTCGGGGAATAGCCGTGCGGGGTCACGGGAAAGCCCTCAGCGCGTGATGGCTTTCCTCGACCCGGCGCGCGGGCTAGCCATGACCGAACAAAACGTGACAACAGGAGCGTTTGAAAACACCTCGGGGTCCGATCCGCCTCAGGCGGACGCGTCCGATACGTTCATGCCGACTGGTTGAACGATTTGAACGACTTGAACGGCTTGAACCGGTTCGGCGTTCAAAACGTTCCAAACGTTCAAACAGTTCAAAGTGGTCTGGCCAGCAGCAGCCTGGTTGAAGCTTTTCGTTATGGCTGAAAGAAAGCGGTATGTGGAGGATGTCGGACGGCCGGCGCGTTCGGTTGCCCGCAGCGGCTTACCGGCTCTGTTCGAAGGGCTTGCGGCAACCGAGACCGACACAGCGCTCAGAGAGTTTTTGCTCCGCCTGAACGCGGCTCTCTTCCGCGGGTCGTGGCGCGACCGGGCGGAACGAACCGGTCAGGTGAAGCACGCGCTCCTCGAGCTTTTGACGACTCATCAGCAGGCGATGGTTACGACCGTCTACGATTTCCTCGAGGAGATGAGGCTTCACTACAGCGACCCGCTCATCGAGGTTATTTTCGAGACGGCCAGCGAAGCGCCTCCTTTGCTCGGCTTGGCCGGGAGAGTCGTTGAGCGAGAGAATCAGATGCTCCGTTTTCGGGTGCGGGCGCTCGAGGTGAGCTTTATGAGATCGGCTCAGGATCAGTCGCCCCGCTGGGTGGGCAGCGAGGCGGAAGTTGTCCTTCGCTTTCTAAATCCGATCGTCCACAGCCTCGAGCAACGGTCGATTCGAGGTATCAAGGACCTGTATCGGGGTTTCGCGGATAACTTCCAGTCGATCCATCGCCTGATCGCGACCGCAGACGCCGGCGGAGCAGCGCTTTCTTCCGCGAAGGGCTACGCTTATATACTCCAGCTCGTCCAAGAGGCCCTGGAGCGGCTGGCCTCGGCGCCGACCAGCCCGCAGGCGATCCGCCTCGTATTGGATCTATTGAAAGTGAACGCCCCGCTGCCCGAATGGCACCAGTCGGATGGCGCGGTGGCGGGAGCGGGCGCCGAGGTAAAGAGACAGGGGAAAGAGGATTATCGGGCCTCGCTTGCTCTCATCCTGGACAAAGCGGTTGAGATCGTCTTTCACCTGGCCGGCATTGGATGGGCCCCCGATGTTCGGGACCGCAAGCCGGGAGAGGACCTCGAAGACAAGCTCCTCAGCCCCGCCAATCCCCGAACCTTGGAAGCGAGCGTCGTCGACGCCAAGTGCCCGGTAAAGATCCGCCGGATGGCGGCGGCGCTCCTTCGCGTGTTGGGGGCGCCGCTTTCTCCTAAAGTCGATTTCTTCGCCGATCTCTTTCTCATGGACTATCGCTCGGATGCCCTGCCAGACGCCCTCGATTTGTCCGCATGTTTGCCGATTGTGGACTCGGATACCAAGCTTCCCTATTTGCTGGAAGCTTTAGAGGAACAATCCGATTACGTGCGCTGGACGGCGTCGCGGGTGTGCGCGCGGACTGCCCGGGACCACGCCCAGTGGTTCAACCCGCGCCACTACGCCCGGCTCCTTCCGCTTCTGGCGGACGATCACCGCAGCGTTCGCCTTAGCATCGTCAAGACCTTTCAGTGCCTGGCCGTGTCCCGGGAGCAGTCGATCGCGGCAGTCATTCGTGGCATCACCGGAGATCTCACGGAAGATGTCTATGGCGCGGAAGACGTCCAAGGGACGAGGCGGGACCTGGAGACCGCTCTGGGAATCACGCTGGGGAACTTGATCGAGCGGGTCGATGACCTTCAGAGCGAGGTCCGGGACCTGGAGGAGCGTCGCAGGCAGCTCCTCTTCTACATCGAACAACAGACGATGCGCATCGGCGAAGAGATCCATCACGAGATCTTGAATACCCTTTGCGGGTACGTGGCCACGGCCGTCGACGAGGAGCGCCACGGCGAGGCCAAAGCGTGGCTGCAAGAGCTGGTTACCGAGCTTCGCCGGATCATGAACAACCTCTATCCCCGGGATCTCGAGACCGAAGGTTTTTTAGCGACCATCCGCAAACGGCTGGAGGATGCGGGCGCGCAGGCTCGAAAGCGGACGCCGGAGTTCAGAGTCGTCTTTGATTGTCCTGAGGAGATCACCGACCACGACATCGCCGGGGGATTGGCGGATCCTTCCCATGTCGTGTTGCTCTACCGGATCGTTTTGGAATCGATCATCAACGCCAGAAGGCATGCCCAGGGGACATCGATCCGCGTCACGTTGCGCCGCAGCGGCACCGACCTCGTTGAAATCTCGATTAGCGACAACGGTTGCGGCGACGGAGGCCCGTTCACACAGAACGTTGGCATCCCGCTCATGCTGCGGCGGGCCCAGGAAATTGGCGCGGAGATTGCATTTGAAAAGTCTTCGCCTTCCGGAGGGACGACGGTCAAGATTTGTTTGGGGCGGAAAATCCACTCGTGATCCTGTTTGGCATGCAGGAAAAAACCTACACGAGCCCAGACTCTTGCCCTTCAAGGAGCAGTGATCAATGAGCAAGCCATCGATGAGTAAAAGGTTCCAGGAACGAGAAGAAAGACTCCGCGTGCTGGTGGCGGACGATTCACCGGACGCCATCGAGCAGATCAGCTCTTGGATCAGGGAGCGGTGGCCCGATGCCGAAATCGACCAGGCCCTGACGCCCGAAGAGGCAATCATCAAAGCCATCGATCTGAGAATCGAGAATCTGCTGTTGGATCTCGATTTCGGCGCGCAGCGGGCCTCCGGCGTGGCCATCGCCCGCAAGGTGCTGGAAGTTCGGGCGAAGGAAAAGCAGCTCAAAACTCGAGTGTTATTCAGGACCGTCCATGCGGGAGATCCCGGTTATCTTCATCAAATCGAGAAGCTGATCTCCGACGAGGCGCACAGACCGATGGTCTGGGGTTTTCTGGACAAAGGCGCCGTGCCGAAGCGGATCGCCCAGAATGCGGTGGAACAGGTTTTCATTTACGAGCTTTCGTTTACCGATGTTTTTGCCCGCCAGTTGAAGAATTCGCCATCGCGGGAGTTCAGCAACCTGGAGTACACGGTTTTGATATATCTCTGTCTGGGAGTGACAAACGACGGCGTGGGATGGCTCATCGGCGCCTCGCGCCAGAGCGTGGAGCGCATCGTCACCGCCTTATTCAGAGGACTGAAAGTTTCCACCCGGCTGGACGCGCCCAAGGGCGTGCCAGCGCTCCTCGAGAGCAGAACCCGACTGTGCTACGAGGCCATCACGCGGGGATTGATCAATCCCCATCTTCTGCGCGAGGAAGACGCGGTTTTGCGCGATCGCGTAAGGAAAAGCTCCCCTTCGTTTCGTCGCTTGTATATCGATCGCCACTGGCTGGACAAGGAAGGCTAAGGAACAATAGAGCAGTGGACCGCATTGCTGACCGCAGACCGCTGACCGCCGTCCGCCGTCGTCGGTCGTCGGTCGGCCGTCCTTTGTTCCAATGTCCAATGCTGTGCGGCTTTGCCGCCCTAGGGTATTCACCTTAGGGTGTCAACCTGTCACCAATCTCAGGTGTTTCCCGCAAAGCATTTACGGAATTTACCGGATTGCTGATTACGGCTTGCCGAAGTAGGCTCGGCCTGCTGCCGCGTCATCTGAGATCTCTGTAAGACAGGCTAGCTGACGTATCACTTTTGCTGAGGAGGTGGAGGAATGACTGAACTGCCGAACCGGGGGGACTGCTGTGCCATCATCCTGGCCGCCGGCGAGGGCGAGCGGCTTCGGCCGTGGCTTCGCCAGCGGCTCGGGGAGACGCTTCCGAAACAATACGTGAACCTTCTCGGAGCGCGCTCCATGCTACAGCGGACCTTCGATCGCGTGGAGAAGCTGATCCCTCGCGAGCGGGTCTTCACCGTGGTCAGCCGCAGCCACCTTAGTTTCCCGGCCGTCCAGGCGCAGCTTGCGGGTCAGTCCGAACGGACCGTGATTGCCCAGCCGGTAAATCGGGACACGGGAGCGGGCATCCTGCTTCCGCTCATGCACGTCGCCAAGCGTTATCCCGAATCGCTGACCGCCATTTTCCCCTCGGATCACTTCATCGTCGAAGAGGATCGCTTTCTGGAGCACGTTGCTTCGGCCTTCCGCGCGGTCGAGCGCCATCCTTCACGCCTGGTCCTTTTGGGGATGGAGCCGCACGAGCCGGAGCGTGAGTACGGTTACATCCTCCCTGAGGCTGCGAGGGCGAGCGAGTCGAAGGTGCGTCGAATCGTGCGGTTCGTCGAGAAGCCGGACACCGGCACCGCACGGGGACTGATCTCGCACGGAGCTCTGTGGAATACCCTGGTCCTGGTTTTCCAAACCAGGACCTTGCTCGGCTTGGTCCGAAGGCTGGTGCCGGGACTTCACCGCTCCTTTGAGCGGCTAATGCCCGCCATCGGGACCCAGGCCGAGGTGGAGGCGACGGAATCGCTCTATCAGAGGATACCCTCGGTCAATTTCTCGAGAGGACTGCTCGAGGCGCTTCCGCAGGCCCGTCGCCCGTCGCTCTTTGTTCTCCCGGTGCGCGGGGTTTTCTGGAGCGATTGGGGATTGCCGCACTGCGTCGAGGCGGCGCTGCGAAAAACGGGTAGCCTTGCGCGGCTCCGAAAGTCAGTGGGGACTTTGGAAGTTCGGCCCTTTGAGAATCTATCTGGAAATTTGTCATGGAAGAGAATATAGGCTTCCTGTTTCAGCCGGACGCGCTCCTCTCGTATCGATATTGGGAAACCCTGCGCACGAAGGCTTCGCGCCCACCAGAGAGAATGCTCATGCTTGCGGTCTTGGAGGATGCCGTCGGGTGCATCCGAAAGCGCGCGCACATTCCCCAGTCGTCGTTGTTTCGTGACGCGGTGGATTGGATCCTGGAGGAGAAGAGCGAATGGATTTTTTCCTTTGAAAATATCTGTGCGGTTCTAGAGCTGGACGCCAATTTTATTCGCACGGGATTGCTGCACTGGAGCGGCAAGAAAGGGGCTGCAGCGCGAGCGCACAAGAAGCCGTCCATGCAGCAGCGCCTACCGGAGTCCAGGCGATGAATTTGAGGAGGGAAATGGTGTTAGTCGGTTTTACGGAGTCAGTCGGATGGATCGCGAAAGGGCAAAGCTATGAAGCTTCGAATGCATCTTTACAGGGATTTCCCGCCGGTTCACGATGATCTGTTTATTGTTTTTGTTTTGCTGTTCGCCTTTAGCGCGATCGCGGCGCTCCTGCTAAGACTATATCTTTGACGTCTTTGAGACGGCAGAAATCGAAATCAGCGTCGAGGACCAGCGAGAGCCGCAGCGGCTCGATGTTTCCCGCCTCAGGGTTAT
>JACPFH010000257.1:0-1644 GCA_016183075.1 Deltaproteobacteria bacterium
GACGCGCGAAGGCGAGGAGGAAGCTCCCGGGTGGACGCCTTTTCCCGGCGAGCACTTCTATGTGCACGGGATCATCCCGCACAACAACCGGGCTTACGTCGCCATGGTGGACGCGGGCATGGCGATTCTCGACATCTCCGATATCGGCAGTCCGAAGCTCATCAGCCGCCTCGATTGGGGGCCGCCTTACGGCGGATATACCCACACCACGCTTCCGCTTCCGGGCCGCAAGCTGGTTGTAGCTACCGACGAGTCGGTGAAGAACGAATGCCAGGAAGGGGAGAAGCGGGTTTGGATGATCGATATTCGGGAGGAAAGAAATCCGATTACCGTCAGCACTTTTCCGGTTCCGGAAGGCGACTTTTGCAAGCGGGGACTGCGATTCGGGCCGCATAATGTCCACGAGAACCGGCCCGGCTCTTTCCAGAGCGAGAATATCATGTTCGTGACCTATTATAATGCCGGGCTTCGTGTCGTCGACATAAGGAACCAATACCGGCCCGAAGAGGTCGGGTATTTCATTCCGCCTCCTCCCGATGGCCAGCAGGCGCCTATGTTCAACGACTTGTTCGTGGATAGCGACGGGCTAATCTACGTGACCGACCGGATCAAAGGCGGGCTCTATATTCTGGAATACACAGGCCCCAAGATCCAGTGAGGGAGACGAGGACGTAGACCGGGGCCGATACGTTCACGTCGATCCGTAGAACGAATTGAACGACTTGAACGGCTTGAACTGGGTCGGCGTTCAAAACGTTCCAAACGTTCAAACAGTTCAAAATGGTCAGAGCCTGGACCAGCGGACATGTTACTACGTCCGCAGCCTCGCTCGCGCTCCCCTCGGTCGCCGCCTCTTCGGCTTTATTCCGGGCGATACGGCTAGACTTCCTTTAGCCGAAGAATGTAGATGCCCTGGTTTTTGTGGCTGATATAGATATAGCCACGCCGGTCCACTAACACGTCTTCGGTTTGCACCACCAAATGGCTTGGTCTGGTACCGATTCTCTCTTTGGGATCGGGCGGGACGAAGTAAGCGATCTCCTTGGGAGTGCGGGCATCCCGGATATCGTAGACCCTGAGACCCGCGTTGAAATAGGTGAGATAAGCGATGTCGTCGCGGTCCTCCAGGCAGGGTTGGTGGTTGGGGTGATGGTGGTTGTGGGGGCCGAATCGCCCGCGCTTCTCGAAAAAGTTCTTGAGTCCGGATTCAGGCGGAGGGAGCGGTTGGGGAAAAAGCGACAAGAGGCGCGGCGCCTTTTCATCCCTGACGTCGACAATCCCCGCCACGTTCAGGTTTTCGTCGCCGTCTTCGTTGATGGTCTCGTCGTTGACCAGGGCCAAACCGCGCCGTGGCAGCGGGAGAAACGTGTGGATGCCGTGGTGATTCGAGATGCCGCGAAATCGGAGCTGGCTTATTGGCCGCGGGCGTGTGAGATCCGAGATGTCGAGGATGATTGCTCCTCCCGAGCCATAGGAGAGATAGGCGCGATCGCCCTCCACGTGCGCCGGGCCGTGGAAAGAATACCAGCCCCCGTCGGGGTTTTTCCCCGGCTCCTGCTCGGGAAGCCAGAAGCGGGAGACCTCTCTCGGCTTGGCGGGATCCGATATATCGACGATCTGGTAGATTTTTTTCTCCAGGGCCGG
>JACPFH010000257.1:1652-2693 GCA_016183075.1 Deltaproteobacteria bacterium
GTCATAGAAGTTTCGGTGCGTGCCCGTGCTGTTGGTTCTGTACTGGCCCAGTTGCTTGGGCTTCGTCGGCTCGGAAACATCCCAGATATAAAACCCTTCGGCTTCAGGAGGCTTGCCTTCGACTCCGCCCCAACCGGGCGCGATTCGTTCCAGCGCCGTGATCATCTTTCCTTCGGCCACCTGGACCTGAATCGTCCAGGTGTTTTCCGGACCGGGAATGAAGGAGGCGAGTTCGGGGGAGGTGGGGTCGGTGACTTCGAGAATCGACCAGCCGCGATGCCAGAGATGGCCCATGTAGAGGTACCAGCGCCCGCCGGCTTCCTGTAAGGCCAGCTTGAAGGCAGGCCGGCCAGCGAGGTCATGGTAGGCTACCAGATCCATATTGCGCGCGAGATAAGAGGGTTCACTTCCAGGCATGCTCATCCAGGTCCTTCGCTTTCTTTACTGCGCTCTGCGGCCAAAATAGCCAAGACCCGTTCGTTCTGTCAAATTCAATTCGAGGCTTCCCCGCAGATTTCATGTTTGAACGTTCGCCGCAAGAATATGAATCTTTAAGGCGCCATTTTAGCGCCTTGCAGCGTAGATAAGCACGGGCCTTGAGAGGATTGCTTAGATTGTCGTGCTTAATTTCCGACGCTCTGAACCTGGTCAAGGACATTTCGACGTTTCGAGAAGCAGTCGAGCCTATCCTCCACTACCCTTCAGACCCTGTCAACCTCAGGCCGACCTTAAGGCAGGGCTAGACATCTACCCCTGACTGGGGTAATGAACGTTCTTTGTTTATTAGCTGGCTGTCCTAAGAGCCAGAAGTGATCTCTTTGGTTTGGGGGCGGTCTATGAGCAGCCTGACCATCTTTCGGAAGATGTTATTGGAAAAGAATCTTTATAAGCGACATTTGCCGCGTCAATGGAGCTGATGATCCCCACCTCGCCTTCGCTTTACAGGCAGGTTGGGTGGGTCAGATCATAGGCATTATTGGTGAAATGGGACCATCTCCTTTTTGAACCCCGATGCAGGGACCGATCCGATACGCAGAGCAC
>JACPFH010000258.1:0-2423 GCA_016183075.1 Deltaproteobacteria bacterium
CTTTCTCATCTTGGCGGGAGTCGTCCTCATCGTCGCGGGCATCCTGGTGTTGACGCGCGTTGAGACTAAGGGCGAGGAGCGCGGCGGCCCGCTCGGGTATTTCCTCTATCCCCTTGTGGCTGCCGCATGTTTCGGCGTCAATCCGATCTTTAAGAAGCTCGGCGTCGATACGGGAAGTCTTCCCACCGTGGGCGCCGCCATTGCCCAGATCACGGGGCTCGCCGTGATGTTGACGGCGGGGCGCTTCCTCAATGTCAAGCCCAGGTGGGAAAGGGTGCCGACGCCGAGCTTTTGCTACTTCGCCGTTGCGGGTATTTTGGAGGCGTTGGGATCGTTGTTCACGTTCTACGCTCTGATTCATGCGCCGGCAATCCTGGTCTCGCCGATCTGGCGCATCTCGCCGTTGGTAACGTTTGCCCTGGCCCGCTTCACCCTGAGAGGAATAGAGGTGGTGACCTTTCGAGACGGCGTGGCCGCCAGCTTTATTGTTTGCGGAATCTTCGTTCTGAGCTGGAGTTAGCGGTCAGCCCCCCAGGCGCGCTGGGGACTAGAACCTCGATTTTAGCTTGACTTTTTTGGCGCCATGAGTAATCTGGCGCGAACCGAAACCGACAAAAACCCGGTTACGGAGGAAATTCCAGGCCTCGGAGTCGCGTATGGCGCAAAAGAAAGCATCTTCGGTTCGCTCCTCGGTGGTGCGTCTTGGAAGCGGGATGGCCGCTTTTTCTGCTTTGCCCAAGGCAAAGGCCAAACGCCCCGCAGTGATCATCCTGCATGAGCGCTACGGGATCGTCCAGCACACAAAGGATTTGACCGTGAAGCTGGCCCAAGCCGGCTTCGTCGGCTTCGCGCCGGATCTCTTTCATCGCTTTGAAGGCGACCGCAAGGCCCTAACCCGCGGTGACGTGAGGGTCGAGCTGAGGGACGACGAGGTTCTGAAAGATCTCGGAGAGGCCGTCGATTATCTGAAAAAGCGCCCGCAAGTGGACGGCAGTCGAATCGGGATCGTCGGGGTGTGCCAGACGGGGCGCCAATCGCTGCTTCTCGCTGCCCACCGAACGGACGTTTCGGCGTGCGTGGTGCTCTACGGCGCAGCGGGAAGCAAGGAATGGGGCACGGACGAGTACAAGCAGGAGCCCCTGGAGGGGTTGGTCGATAACCTAACCTGCCCGCTTCTGGGTGTCTTCGGTGAGGCGGACCATGTCATCTCGGTCGACGATGTGCTGAAATTCCGCGGTTGTCTCGAGCGGTCAAAAAAAAGCTATCACATCCGGATCTACCGCGACGCGCCGCATGGATGGCTCAACGATACGATGCCGGGAAGGTACCGAAAAGAGCAAGCAAGAGACGCGTGGAACTTTATGCTTTCCTTCTTAAGGAGAGTCTTCGCCGACCGCTGGGACGAAAGCCGCGTCCTGTGGACCTTCGAGAGCGATTTCTCAACCGGTTACGACTTCACCAAGAACGTGCGCCTAGAGTAAAACGGTCGCTAGTGTGGTGTGTCACAAATCCAGCGCCTAATTTGGGCCGTCATTCCGGCCGAGCGGGCGGTAGCTCGCGAGAGCCGGAATCCAGGGAATTCGAGGACTTCTGGATTCCCGCTTGCGCGGGAATGACGAGCAATGGAGCGCCGACTTCTTCATCGAATTTCTGAATCAGGACACTAGTCCCTCATCTTTTCCAGCAAGATGGTAAAGACAAAGCCGAGCAGGCAAGCCCCGGCTAGCGCATAAAAGCCTGACTCAAAAAAACCAGTCTGATCCTTGAGCACACCGAGCAGGTAGGTAAGCGTGAACGATCCCACGTTGGCGAAAAAGTTGCCAAAGCCCGACAACGTGCCGGTCATGTGTGCGCCGTACTTTTCCAAAGGCACGGCGAAAAGTGGCCCGAAATAAAACTGGATGAATATTCCATTGATGAGTAACAGAGTGATGAGCGGCACGATCTTGTCGACGTTAACCAGCCCGGCCGTCGTCATCGCGAGGATAATGAGGGAGATACCGATGATAAGCGTGGGCTTCCTCAGCCTGTCAGACATGTAGCCGCCGATGATATTGGACGGAGCGCTTATCAGAGTCCAAAATGCAATGATCAACCCGGTTGCCTGTAACGACAGGCCTTTCTCATCGATCAGCAAGCTGGGCAGCCAGAACGACGTGCCCTGTACTACACCGAGCCTTACATACTGGACGATCCCGCATGCCCACATGAAGCGGGAGCGGAAAAGCCGAAAGGCATCGGCGATGCTGAGTTTTTGCCTCGGCCCGGTACGGGGAGCTTCTTTGGCAAGCCAGAGGTAAGTAAACGATGCCAGTATCCCAGTCGCTGCAAAGCAAATGAATGGAATACGCCAGTTGAATTGTTGGGCAAGCCGTGGACCGATAGTGTTGATGGCTAGCGTGCCTGCAAGGAGGCCGATTAAA
>JACPFH010000258.1:2439-11277 GCA_016183075.1 Deltaproteobacteria bacterium
CGTCGCGCGCCGCTGGGCGCCAAACCAGCTTGCTAACAAGGCGAGCGCGGAAACAAACAGCAAGGCATTGAAGAAACCCGTGGCCGCCTGATTCAGAAGAGCTTGCCGGTAGCCGCCAATCAGGCCGAAGGTTACACCAAGAACCGTTGACCCGAGGACGCCGATGAAAAATACTTTCCTCAGACCGTACCGGTCGGCCAGATATCCGGCCGGAATCTGCATCAAGGCATAGGTAAAGGTTCTGGCGGCAGCAAGAGCTCCCCCTTGAGTGAAAGAGAGATTCAAATCGTTCCGTATTAAGGGCAGGAATAGAGCGACGCCCGCAAGGGGCACCGCCTGAAAGCTCAGACAGAGCGTTACTAGAAAAATATTTACCGCCCGGTCATGCACGCTGCCATAGCCCCGTTGCTCATCCCGGCTCATTCCACTGCAAAGTACCTTATTGTGGGGGCATTTAAAACCAATTTCAGCCAGGCGCATCAGGATTTTTTACACGACACTTCGGCTTTACAAGCAAAAGCCATCGAAAGGCTGATCGGGAAAACCTTGACACGTATCCGGAAAGCAAAGAGAATCACCGCAGTCGCTGAGAATCCTCGGCCCGGTCTATGCCGGCCGGCATGCGCAAGTTAGGCGGCTTGCGAGTCGGTTGTAAATGAGCCACTCGCCTGAGTGTTTTGACGGCGCGCGCACCATGGGAGAGGCCGCATGGCCGTGAAAGCCCTGACTTTCGATGTCTTCGGTACGGTTGTCGACTGGCGCAGCACCATAATCGAAGAGTTCCAGGCCTTTGGACGGGAGAAAGGGATCGCCGCGAATTGGGAGGCCTTTGTCGATGACTGGAAAAGCTGCTACCGCCCCGGTATGGACGCGGTACGAGAAGGGAGGCTACCCTGGACCAACGTGGATGGCCTCTACCGGAAGAAACTCGATGCGTTGCTGGGAGAGTATGGGATCAGCGGGCTCAGCGAGGCCGAAAAGACGCGCCTGAACCGCGCATGGCACCGGTGCAAACCCTGGCCGGACGTCGTCGCCGGGTTGACGCGACTCAAGACAAAATATGCGCTCTCCACATTGTCAAACGGCGATGTGGCCTGCCTGGTCAACATGGCCAAACACGGCGGCCTTCCCTGGGACTGCATCCTCTGCGCCGAGATCTTTCATCATTACAAGCCTGACGGGGAGGTCTACCGCGGCGCCATCGATCTTCTGGGCTGGGAGCCTGAGGAGATCATGATGGTGGCGGCTCATAACTACGACCTGGGGACGGCCCGCTCGCATGGCATGCGCACAGCCTTTGTGCCGCGGCCGCTGGAGTACGGCCCAGGTCAAGCCTCAGACCTCAAACCTGAAGAGGACTGGGATGTCGTTGCCGGTGATTTTGAGGAACTGGCCGCAGTCCTGGGAGCCTGAGCGCGGGACCCTCGGATCCGTCGCACAGGAACTTCCATGTTGGTGCTCCGCTGGCGGAGGTCGCGCCTGAAAAAGGGGGCACGGCATCGGGTCCACTGCAGGTATTGTTTCCGCCGTTGCGCGCCTGCGGCGGTCCTGGGATATCCGCCCGGGATTATGCGACGGGTTTCGACAAAGCCTTGGCGAAAGCTCGGCGGAGGAAGACGCCGATCAGGTGGCGCTTGTATTCGGCGCTGCCTTCGAGATCATCGACCGGTTGAGCGGCGTCGGCTAGAGCTTTCGCGGCTTCGGGGAGCTGCTTCTCCACATTTTCCCTTTCACCGACGAGCAGCGCTTCAGCCTTTTCCGATCGACACGGCTTCGGGCTCACGCAACCGACGACGGCTCTGGCCTTTGTGATTGCGCGACCGCTTTCATCCAGCTCCAGGACCAGCGCCACGCCAAGCGTGGGACGCTCGTGGATTTGGAATTTGAGGTAAGCGGCTTTCTGGGATTTCGGCGCCAGAGGAATCTCGACGCCGGTCAGGATCTCATCGGGCGCGAGCGAAGTTTCATAGGCTCCCGCAATCAGCTCGTCCATCGCCAAAACTCTGTCTTCCGAGCGCCCCCGGACTCTGGCTTTAGCATTCAGAGCGAGGAGTAAGTTGGCCGGGTCGGAATGCGGCTCGCCAAAGCATAAGTTTCCGCCCAACGTTCCGGCGGCGCGCACGCGCACGTTGGCGACGTTCCGCTCCATCTCGCAGATGACGGGGAAGTGCTCTCTGACCAGGGGAGAATTTTCGATCGCCCGATGGGTGGCGATGCCGCCGATGTGCAGTGCGAAGTCTTTGCGCTCGATGCGGTCGAGACCCGAGGCGGTTTTAACGTCTACCAGGTGCTCATAGCGCAGGAGGTCGTGCTTCATCGCCAAGAGAAGCTCCGTTCCCCCCGCGTAGAGCCTTCCTTTCTCGCCGAACTGGGCGAGCATCTCGGATGCTTCTTTGAGGTTACGGGGCTGGTGAATCGTGAAGCGGCGAAGTGGCATCATAATTTTTGATCGTTCAAGGTCCAAGGTTCAAAGTTCAAGGTTTTCAAATTGTTCCCCTCTTTGAACATTGAACTTTTCAACTTTTGAACTTCTCCTCTTTTAGTGCCTTCCAAACTTTTTCCGGTGTCAGCGGCGCGCGACGGATGCGGACCCCGGCGGCTTTAAAGAGCGCGTTGGCGACGTTTGCCGGCATGGTGTTGAGCGAGGCTTCGCCGCCCCCCTTGGCGCCATACGGGCCGACGCCGTCCTGGTTTTCCACCAGGTGCATCTCGACTTGCCGCGGCATGTCGGAAAAACGCGGCACCCGGTAATCCAGGATCGATCCGTTGACGAGCTGGGGCCCGTCGTAAACCAGCTCCTCGAACAGCCCGACGCCCATTCCCATGGTCGCCGCTCCGATGTCCTGTCCCTCGGCGAGCGCCGGGTTGATCGCAAGGCCGACGTCGCCCACCGTGGCGAGCTTCTCCATTTTGATGAGGCCCGTCTCCTCGTCCACGGACACTTCGACGCCCGTGCAGGCGGTCTCCCAAAAGACCGGGAGCTTGGCGAAATCTCCGGCCTTTCGGATGTAAGCGCGCCCGATGACTTCGCCATCGGGGAGCCCGTAGTATTTGCTGATCACTTCGGACCAGGTGAGCCGGGCTTCGCCGCAGCGGACTCCTCCCCGTATGACCTCGATCTGCTCGGCCTTCGCCTTGAGGAGTTCCGCCGCCATCCGGACCATTTGGTCGATAGCCTCGCGGCTCGCTTCCAGTATCGCGCGGCCCATGAGCGTCGTGGTGCGGCTGGCGCCGGTGGAGCGATCATACGGAGTAATGGCGGTATCCGAAGAGATGACCCGGACTCTCTCAAACGGCACGCCCAGCTCTTCGGCGGCTATCTGAGGGATGACCGTGTGGCTTCCCTGACCCAATTCCGTGCTCCCGGTGAGAATCGAGACCGAGCCATCGGCGTGAACCCGGATCACCGCCGAGGTGAGCGGATACGCGCCGGCATCGCTTCCGGAGCAACCGATGCTGCGGCCACGGCCTTTCTGAAGCGGCGCTTTGTAGCCAAGGGCCTCTGCGGCGATCTCGAGGTCCTGCTTGAGAGTGCCGTCGAAGGGGCGCATGCTGGGGAAAAACTCCTCCCCAGGCTTGGCGACATTCGCTAGGCGGAACTCTAACGGGTCTCTGCCGATCTTTGCCGCCAGCTCGTCGATCTGGGATTCTCCGGCCATGGTTACCTGCGCGCAGCCGAAGCCGCGATAGGAGCTTGCCGGCACGGTGTTGGTGTAGACCGCGTAGGTGTCGATCCGGACGTTCGGAATAGAATAAGGGCCCACACAGCGGTTGGTGGCCTTCTCGCATACGAGCGGGCTATTCTCCGCGTACGCTCCCGTGTTCATGGTGATCCGGGCCTGGCGGGCGATGATCTTGCCATTCGCATCCACGGCTGTCCGCATCCAGGTGAGGGCGTCATCGCTCCGGGTGGTGAGCATGGCCTCTTCCACGTCAGGCGAACCTGGCTTACGGGCAGACCGAAGACCGTCGTGAGGTCATGGCGGACCATGAACGGATGCTGCGCGGAGGAATAGATCGTGACCCCGTTCTCGCCCACTTCGGCGATCGCCACGTAGGGCTCCATGGCGTAGGCGTAGGTCATGGGGAAATAGTACTCGGCCTCCACCACGGCCGCGGCCCCCTTGAAGGCGGCCTCGGCATCGCCCCATTTGAGGTGTGACTCCTGGCAGAGATTGCTGCCGCGCCCCGCGGTCACTTCGCCCTCGAAGCCGCGCAGCGCGCCGGCTTCGAATTGCCGCTCGTGAAGGAGCGGGGCGTTTTTCTCCAGGGCCTCCTTCGGGTCCACAACGGCTTTCAGCTCCTCGTACTTGACGTCGATGAACTCCAGGGCTTCAAACGCGGCGCGCTCATCCTCGGCGACCACGGCCGCCACCGGCTCACCGCCGTAGCGCACTTTCTCGATGGCGATCAGCGGGTGGTCTTTGACGGCATGGCCGTAATAGGGGTTGATGCCGGTGAGATCGTTTGCGGTGAGAACGGCGAACACGCCGGGGCGCGACCGCGCGCGGGAAGCGTCGATCGAGACGATCCTTGCGTGGGCGTAAGGGCTACGGAGGACTTTGGCGTAGGCCATCCCGGGGAGCTTCACGTCGCTCGCGTACACTGCTTTCCCCGAAACCTTCGCCGGCCCGTCGCGGCGCGGCACCGAGCGATTGACGATGTGAAAGTCCGGTTTCTTTTTCGCGCTCACTTCCGTTTCTCCTTGAGCGACCGTGAGGCTCGCTTGATCGCCTTGAGGATCGGCACGTACCCCGTGCAGCGACAAATATTGCCGTCCATGTGATGGATGATCTCGTCGTCGGTGGGGTTGGGATTTTCGTCGAGCAGGGCTTTGGTCGCCATGATCATGCCGGGAGTGCAAAAGCCGCACTGGAAGGCGAACTCGTCGATGAAGGCCTGCTGGATGGGATGGAGCGAGCCGTCGGCCTGTGCCAGGCCCTCGATGGTCAGGACGCTGCGGTCGCGTGCCTCGTAAGCGAGCGTCGTGCACGCGCTGACGGGCAGCCCGTCGACGAGCACGGTGCAGGCCCCGCAGACCTGGACCTCGCAGGAGACCTTCGTTCCGGTGAGGTTCAGCCGGTTGCGCAAAACCTCGGCCAGGATTTCCTCGGCCCCGCATTCGACCTCGGTCGGCCGGCCGTTTAGCTTAAGAGACAGCTTCACCGTTTATCTCCGTTGCTTTCTTGGTTTACCGGACGGACGACCGAGGACCGATGACCGGTCTGCCGTCTCCGGTCTGCCGTCTGTTCTTTCAATCAGTCATAGTGCGGGATGATTTCCTTGGACCACAGCGTCATCTGCTCGAGCATGCTCTCCATGCTCGGATAGATGAGCTTGAGCTCGAAGTGCTGGACCCCGTTTTCGACGAATTCGTCGCATCTTCGCCGCACGTCGTCCACCGAGCCGATGATGTGGCGGTCGAGGGCGAATTGAATGTTGTCCACGTCCCGCTCGTAGCTGTTCGTGCTCGTGCGGATCGTAGGCAGAGCAACCCTCATCGCGTCATCGCGCGTGCGCGCGATCGCCGCGAGCTTCTCGACCGCAACGGTGATTTTCGTGGGATCCCGTCCCTTGTCCTTGGCGGCTTGTGTCAAAAGCTCGCGGCCCCGCTTCATCTCCTCGGGCGAAAGCCATCCGGGGATCCACCCCTCGCCGTATCTTCCCGCGCGAACCGCCGCCTGGTCCATCCAACCTCCGACCCAGACCGGGGGGTGCGGCTTTTGCACGGGCTTGGGAAAGACCTCGGCGTTCTTGAAGCTCAAGTTTTTCCCTTCGAAAGAGGCCACGGGTTGGGTCCACACCGCCTTCATGGCCTTGATGTATTCATCGGTGCGGAAGCCGCGCCCCTTGAGCGGGACGCCGAAGACGTCGAACTCGCTCGATTCCCGGGTCGCCTTGGAGCCGAGGCCCACGCCGACGACGAGCCGGCCGTCGCAGAGCCAATCTAAGGTCGCGCACTGCTTGGCCGCGTAAACCGGGTTGCGGCAGGGGAGCACGAGACAGGCGACGCCGAGCTGAATCCTTTGGGTTTCAGCGGCGAGATACGCGAGCGTGGTCAGCGCCTCGAAAAAGTTGGCATCCTGCGCGTCGCTCAGGGCTTCGGCGGCGCCGGAGGAGATGTGGTGGCGGTGCCTCTCCGAGCTCCACACCACGTGGTCGTGTACCCAGACGGAATCGAAGCCCGTTTCCTCGGCGTGCTTGGTCGCTTTGACGATGTTTTGCTTGGCGGCGAGCGGTCCGGAATTGGGGACCCGCACGCCAAATTGGATCTGTCTCATCGAATGCTCCTAACTTTTTTCGGTAACGTCGACGCGGTCGTACTTGAGGTAGCGGTCGTACCAGTCCACCACCGCCGCGGACACTTCCTTGAAATAGGTGCTGTAGACGCCGTAGTGGGTGGTCTCTCGAAGCATGATGAGCTTCTTCGGCTCGCCGGCTTTCTCGTAGAGTCTCACCGACTGCTCCTCGGGGGTGACCGCGTCGTACTCCACCGCGATGAACAGGCTCGCGCGCGGTGAGATTTTATGGACGGTTTCCTCCGGACAGTACTCCATGATCGCCTCGGCGCACTGAAGCGGCATCTGCTGCGGAATTTTGGCCTCGACTTCTTTCTTCACCGTGGTCGTCTTGCGCTCGGGGGTCTGGACCATGATCTCCTCGCGGGCGCTGACGATTTCTCCCGCGCCGGTCAACACGCGCTTCTTTCGATCCTCCTCGAGCCGCTGGAGATACTCGACCCACTCGTACTCCCGGCGCATGGAATGGAGCCAGTCGCGACCGTTGCCGATGCCCATGTAGCAGACCGCGCATTTGACGCGCGGGTCAACCGCGGCGACATAGACGGCGTTGCCGCCGCCGGTCCCCCCTGACCCGAAGGTCGCGATTCGATTCGAATCGATCTCCGCGCGGGTCTGCAGAAACGTGATGCCGCTACGGATATCTTCGGCCTGCCACTGGGGCATGACCCAGCCGCGCTGCTTGCCCTCGCTCTCGCCCCAGCCGCGATAGTCGAAGCACAGGCAGGCGTAGCCGGCTGCGCAGAGTTTTTCAAACATCATGATGTAGTGCTTGCTGTCCTTAAGTCCGAGAAAACCCGGCCCCTGGACGACCGCCGGCCAAGGTTTACCTTGGTCGCCGTCCGGGAGGTAGAGATCGCCGCTCAACCGGTCCCCTTCGCTATAAAAAGTGATTTTTTCAACACGCATTTTTCGCTCCTGATCTCGATCGTCACGCCGACCGCTGAATCCTTTGAGCCCCCTCTCTCTAACCCTCTCCCCAACGGGAAGAGGGAAAGGTGAGGGGCTACGCGCGCAGCTCCGGGAGGACTTCCTTGCCCAGAAAATCGACTTGCTCGTACCAATCGGCATAACGGAAGCGCAAATCGTAAACCAGGTGATCGAGTCCCGCCTCTTCGTATTTCCGCGAAACCTCGACAATGTCTTTCGGCGTCCCGGCCAGAAGCAGGCCCTCGATGTCCTCGAGCTTCGAGAAGGTACCCGAAGCAGGCTTGACCCACGTGGGTTTCTTATTTCCCTCGTTGATGAGCCCCTTGACGTTGACCTTGCTGAGAGCGGTATCCTTGTCCTTGGCGATGCTCGTGATCGGAATCGCCCCGGTTGTGAGCATGGGCTTTCCGGCTTTTTTGCACAGATCGTGGATGTGCTCGATACACTTGCGAAAGGTCGGGAGCGGAATCCGCCCGGGCATCCAGCCGTCGCAGTAGTCCGCCGCCCGCCGGCAGGAAGCTGGAGTTCCGCCGCCGTACCAGACCGGAATCGGCTTGACCGGCGTCGGCTTTAATTCAACGTCCTTGAAAGAAAAATAGCGGTCCTCGTAGTGGAGCTTCTCGCCGCTCCAGAGCTTGCGGGCGATGATTACGTTGACCTTGCACAGATTCGCCCGGTCCTCCAGCGTGTCCGGGTATCCGGCGGCGGCAAACTCGTGGGGGAACGTGCCCAGACCGATTCCCATGATCACCCGTCCCTTGGAGATCGTGCTCAGCCCCGCCATGGCCTGGGCGAGGTGGATCGGGTGGCGGTGGGAGATCACCGTGCCGGTCCCGAGGATGAGATTTTTTGTGGCTGAAGCGATCGCGGCGAGGATCAATAGCCCCTCGATGTGAGTGTTGTCGTTGCCCTCCATGCCGTGGGGTTCGAACACGAGATGGTCTCTGACCCAAACCGAATCGAAGCCGTAAGCCTCGGCTTTGTGGGCTCCTTCGAGGCAACTTTCCACTGACGCATGCTCGCCAAAATGGGGCAAAAGAAGTCCGAACTTGAGTTTTGTCGCCATGGAATACTCCCTCTGTGATTAGTACCGCTTGCCGCTCGGAAATTTAGAGGAGCTTGAGAAGCGATTCTCTTCGTCAAATTCCCAGAAGTTTATAGACTTTGCCGGGGCTCGGTGTCAAGAATCAGCGCGAACTGTACTTCGAAAAGTGGGACGGGACTCCCAATCCCTCCGCTCCAGGGTCTCGGCTCCGCCAGAGGACGGATCAGCCTCAGGCTGAGGCGGGAAGTTCCGTTCGGGGGCCCGCCTCACTCTGATACGGAGTAACCGGAAGCGACCGAAGGGGAGCGCGAGGGAGGCTGCGGACGTCCGATTACAGACAGTACGACTCGTGGCACGAACCCATCGGCCGCAGCCGAGAGCGCGCTTCCCGAGGGAGCGGAGTCCGTGAAGTGAAGGGAGGCCCGAGGCACACCCGGTGGGGGAACCACACTTCTCGCAGTAGAGCCGAATCGGCGCACAGCCGTTGACACGGCGCGGGACGCTAGATAACTTCGATTCTGGCTAAAGGAGAAAGCACACCAGGGCAACTAAGGCGGCGAAAGA
>JACPFH010000234.1 GCA_016183075.1 Deltaproteobacteria bacterium
TGCCCTGTGATTGCTCACAGGGTCCAGCGACCTAACCCGAGGGCCACGGGCGGACCACCCAACCCTCCTATTTGGTCTTGCTCCGGGTGGGGTTTGCCTAGCATCCACCATCACTGGCGGACCGGTGAGCTCTTACCTCGCCTTTTCACCCTTACCATCCGCCTGAGCGGATGGCGGTATTTTTTCTGTGGCACTTTCCCCCGATCACTCGGGGCCGCCGTTAGCGGCCACCCCGTCCTGTGGAGTCCGGACTTTCCTCTCTCCCACCGAAGCGGAGAGCGACCGCCTGATCCACTTTAGCCCGACAGGTGCTTTTTTCTGTGCTAATCCTTGATCCCTTTGCCCCTGGAACCTTTGAGGGCTCTGTCAATGGCACGATTAGCCAGCCGATCGGCAAGCCGGTTGTTTTCCCGCGGTACATGAATGATACGATGCGCTTCGAGTCGCCGCAACAAGGTAACCGCGCGCTCATAGAGCTTCCTGAGTTTCTCGTCCTTGACCCGGTATTGGCCATTTAGCTGGCGCACGAGAAGCTCCGAATCGCTCTGGATGGCAACCCGCCTTACTCCGAGACGACGCACGGCTTCCAGGCCCATCAAGAGCGCTTCGTATTCGGCGACGTTATTTGTGGCTTGCCCGAGATAGCGGCACAGCTCCTCCCGGACCGCTCCGGTCTCATCGCAGATGACGCCGCCGCACCCTGCTTCCCCTGGATTTCCCCGCGACGCACCATCCACCATGAGGAGCCATTCCCCTCGGGGAGCGTCGGACATATCGCTCAGACCCGCTTGTCACTGGAGGCCGCTGGCTTATGATAAAGGATGCGGTGACAACTGGGACAAAAAATCAGCCGTTCGTTCCTGATGATCTCGTTCCAAAGTTGCGGCGGAATGTTCATGTGGCATCCCTGGCAGATTCCCTCGGAGACCTCGACTACAGCCACACCACCGCGGCGGGAAAAAATAAGTTCGTAGCGCTCGATTAACTCTCCGTTGAGCTGTGCGGCGATTGCCTGACGGCTCTTGGAGGCTTCCATCATCGCCCGCTCGATCCCCGCAAGCTCTGCCTCAATCCGGGTTCGCTTCTCCCCGCATGCCCCCTCGAGCTTCGTGACCTCTTCCCCTTTTGCCTTCAGCGCAGATCCAGAGGCCTCCAGCTCTTCGAGGATCCTCATCAACTCTTCCTCGACTTGCGCGTTGCTTTCCTTGATCTGATCGATTTCCCTTTGCAGAGCCTGAAGTTCTTTTATGTTTTTGACTCGGTTGAGCCGCATTCGTTTGTCCGTCGCCTTGCGGCCCTCCTCCTGCAGCATGCGCTCTTTCTCCTGCCTGAGCTTATCCTTCTCCGCCCATTCGGCCCTGAGCGTAGCCATTTCAGCCTCCTGGGCGTGAAGTTCCCCTTGGGCCTTATTAAGCTCCGCCAGGAGCGCGTCTTTAGTGAGATTTTTCTCTCGAATTTCGCGGTCGACCTCTTGGAGCGAAGCCAGGATCTCCAACTGCTCGCGCAACTTAAAAACCTCCAGTCACAAAAAAAGAAATGCACCCTTTGGGGTGCATTTCTTCGTTAAGTAGTAGGACCCCGCTGATGGGTTTGTCCCGTTCGTCCATCCTCCCCCTAGCGACTCCTTACCATGTTCCTTATCTGGATTTCTCCCCAATGTCAAAGCCGGTTCGTCAACGTAAAATCGTCCCGCGTCTATCTGATTCTCTTACCGCACCGTAGCAACGCGAAGGAAATCGGTTTGCCCCGGAGGCGCCGTGGGCGCGCCGCCCACGATCACGACCTTATCCCCCGGATGTATCGCCCTTGCCTTGAGCGCCAGCTCGACCGCGGCCTTCGTCGCCGCATCGATGGACTCAAATTCCTCGGCGAGGGCCGGCTGGACGCCCCAAGTAAGCATGAGGTGCCGGACAGTCTGCAGGCTGGGGGTCACTGCGATGATCGGCGTGGCAGGCCGGTATTTGGCGACCAGCCGGGCCGTTCGCCCCGTGCGCGTGGAACAGATGATGGCCGTCGCCCCGGATTCATGGGCGAGCACGCAAGCCGCGTGCCCGATCGCCTCCGATGTGTCGGCGCGCGTGGCGCGAGGCAGCGGGGCGAAGGGGCGCTGGCTGAACAGGCGCGCCTCCGCCGCCTCAACGATCTCTGCCAGGGCTTTGACGGCTTCCACGGGATACGCGCCTATGGCGCTCTCCTCCGAAAGCATCACCGCGTCCGAGCCATCGAGGACGGCGTGGGCTACATCCGCCACTTCGGCCCGGGTTGGCCGGGGGTTTTCCACCATCGAGAGGAGCATCTGCGTAGCCGTTACCACAGGCTTGGCCGCCCGAATGGCCTTCGCGATGAGATCCTTCTGGATATAGGGTATCTGAGCGGGCGGCATATCCACGCCGAGATCCCCGCGGGCGCACAGGAGCGAA